>VBCJ01000195.1 GCA_005884335.1 Betaproteobacteria bacterium
CGCCGGCTTTCGTGAGCACGCGCCGCTCTTCGCGACGCCGCAGTGGCTGCAGCGGCAGCGCCCGCGCCGCGCGGTTGCCGCGATCCTGGCGGGTCTCGTTGCCTACATCCTGCTCGCGGACGCGCTCGGCTTTCATCTCACCGGCGTGCTGATCCTCGCGGTGTGGATGCGCGCACTCGGCGCGTCGTGGCGCCTGACCGTTGCGGTATCGATTCTCAGTACCTTGGTCATCCATTTGGCGTTTTACAAAGTGCTGCGCGTGCCGCTGCCTTGGGGCGTGATCGAACGATGGGCGTTCTAGCTCAAGCATTCGCGCTGGTCTTCGACCCCTACGTGCTTTGGGTCATCCTCGCGTCGGCGGCCTTTGGTCTCTTCGTGGGCGCAGTGCCGGGCCTCACCGCGACGATGGCGACGGCGCTCCTCGTGCCGGTCACCTTCTTCATGCCGCCGGTTCCCGCGATCGCGTCGATCGTCACGGCGACCGCGATGGCGATCTTCGCGGGCGACATCCCGAGCTGCCTGCTGCGGATGCCGGGAACGCCGGCGTCGGCCGCCTATACCGATGAAGCTTACGCGCTGACGAAGAAAGGTCAGGGCGAGCTCGCGCTCGGCGCGGGGCTGGTGTTCTCGGTCATCGGCGGGCTCTTCGGCACCGCGGTATTGATCGCGGCGGCGCCCGCGCTCGCCGAGGTGGCGCTCAAGTTCTCGTCGTTCGAGTACTTCTGGCTGGTGGTGCTCGGACTTTTCAGCGCGGTGTTCCTCGCCCACGCCAATCCGCTGAAAGGCATCGTGTCGCTCCTGTTCGGCCTGCTCGTCTCGGCGATCGGCCTCGACAATCCGGCCGGGTTTCCGCGCTTCACTTTCGGCAACGCCGAGCTCGCCGGCGGCTTCACGCTGATCCCGATCATGATCGGCATGTTCGCGGTGTCGGAAATCATCCGCAATATCGGCTCGATCGACGAGCCCTGGGAAATGGCGCAGACGAAGATCGGCAACGTGTTCCGCGGCATGTGGACGCTCACGAAGCGCTATCCCGTGCAGACGCTGCGCGGCAGCGTGCTCGGCACCGCGATCGGCGCGCTGCCCGGCGCGGGCGCCGACATCGCGGCGTGGATGTCCTATGCGATGTCGAAGCGCTTCTCCAAGGAGCCCGAAAAGTTCGGCACCGGCCACATCGAGGGCATCATCGAGGCCGGCGCCTCCAACAACAGCGCGCTCGCGGGCGCGTGGATCCCGGCGCTGGTGTTCGGCATCCCGGGCGATTCGATCACCGCGATCGTGATCGGCGTGCTGTACATCAAGGGCCTGAACCCGGGGCCGACGATCTTCATGAACAACGCGGCCTCGATCTACGCCATCTTTCTCGTGTTCATCCTCGCCAACCTGCTGATGCTGCCGCTCGGAATCGCGGCGATCAAGAGCGCCAAGCAGATGCTGCGCGCGCCGCGCGAAGTGCTGATGCCGGTGATCCTGCTTTTCTGCGTGGTCGGTTCGTTCGCCATCAACAATTCGATCTTCGGCGTGGTGCTGATGCTCGCCTTCGGTCTGGTCGCCTACGTCATGGAAGAGAACGGCTTCCCGGTCGCGCCGGCGATCCTGGGCATGGTGCTCGGCGCCATGCTGGAGGAGAACTTCATCAGCTCCATGATCAAGGCGGACGGGCGGATATTCGCGTTCTTCGAGCGGCCGATCGCGGGCTCACTGGGGATTCTGACCCTGACGGTGGTTTCCGTCCCATTGTTGCGGCGCTTGTATCGCGCTGCAAGATGAAATATCGGCGTACGATTTAGGTTCTTTCCGGGAGGCGGAAAAGCGACGTTCAAGTTTGTCAGGCGGCGAGCGGCGTTGCGCTCGTGAATCACCTGGGCTGGCCGCTCGAAAGCGCGCCGCTTGCGGGAAAAAACCGTGGTCTGTCCCCGGTTTTGACGCTTGAGGTAGCATAGGCGCACCCGTGTCTTCCTTCCGCGCCCCGTGGACATTTCCCTCGCCTGGCTGATCGCGGGCTTCATCCTCATCATCGTCGAGCTGGTCACGGGGACGTTTTACCTGCTCGTTCTCGGCATCGCGGCCCTGGTCGGCGCGGGCGTCGGCTACGCGAGCGGCGCGCTCGTCTGGCAGGCGATCGGCGCCGCGATCGTCGCCGTCGCAGGCGTCGTCTGGGTTCACCGGTACAAGCAGGCGCTCAGCCCGAAGCGCATGCAGGGGCTGGATTTCGGCCAGCCGGCCGCCTTCGACTCCTGGGTCAACAGGGGCGCCGGCCACGCGCGCGTGAAGTACCGCGATGCGCTGTGGGACGCGCAGGTCGCCGGCGACGCCACAGGAGAGCCCGGCGAGATTCTCTACATCACTTCAGTCGATGGCAGCACCCTCAAAGTTTCCAAGACGCGGCCCGCCTGATCTTGCGAAGGCGGCGGACGAAATCTCACGCTCAGCGGGAGGCAGCATGCTTTTCAAGATAATCGCCGTCGTCATCGCCACGATACTCATCTACGGTTACGAGCCGCTCCGTCCGCTTTGGATCCCTTTCGCCGTCATCGCGCTGGTGGTGGTGTTCGTGATCGAAGGCGTGCGCGTGGTGCCGCAGCAAAGCGCCTGGGTCGTCGAGCGGCTCGGCAAATTCCACCAGGTGCTCGAGCCGGGGCTGAACGTCATCATCCCGTTCATCGACCGGGTGGCGTATCGCCACTCGCTGAAGGAAGTGCCGCTCGACGTCGCCGAGCAGGTGTGCATCACCAAGGACAACACCCAGCTGGCGGTGGACGGCCTCATCTACTATCAGGTGACCGATCCGCGCCTCGCCTCCTACGGGACTTCCGATTACGTCACCGCGATCGTGCAGCTCTCACAGACCACCTTGCGCTCTGAAGTCGGCAAGATGGAGCTCGATCAGTCGCTGCAGAGCCGCGACGTGATCAACCGCCAGATCGTCGCGGTGCTCGACGAAGCGGGCCGCTCCTGGGGCGTGAAGGTGCTGCGCTACGAGGTGAAGAACTTGACCCCGCCCGAGGCGATCCTGCGCGCGATGCAGGCGCAGATCACCGCCGAGCGCGAGAAGCGCGCGCTGATCGCCAAGTCCGAGGGCGAGAAGCAGCAGGAGATCAACCTCGCCGAGGGCGAGAAGCAGGCGGCGATCCTCACTTCCGAGGGCCAGAAGCAATCGGCGATCAACAAGGCGCAGGGCGAGGCGACTGCGCTGCGCGTGGTGGCGGATGCGACCGCCGCCGCGGTGAACGTCGTCGCCGAGGCGATCGGCAAGGAAGGCGGGCTGCAGGCCGCGAACCTCAAGGTGGCCGAGCTCTACATCGGCGCCCTCGGCAACCTCGCCAAGACCAACAACACCATGATCGTTCCGACCAACCTTTCCGACGTGGCGAGCGTCGTCGCTTCCGCCATGACGGTGCTCGACCGGACGCGCGCCGGTGCGAAGGCCGCGTAAGGCCGGACCCGGCGCCAGTCGTTTTTTGGGAGAAAGCCAATGACAAGCAATCTATCGTGGGTGGTTCCGGGTGTCGCGTTGATCTTCGCCGGTTCGGTCGCAGCGCAGCAGCCGCCCGAAGTGCGCCGCGTCGTCACCAAGCTCGACTCCGCGGGCAAGGCGGTCGTGATGTACGACGGGTCCGTGCAGCTGAAAAGCTTTCGATCGCCGAATCCGGCGGGAGAGATGTGGGTCACCGACAAGAGCCTGCCCGATTTCAACTGGAGCGCCGATCGGGCATTGACCAAGGTCGGGCTCGTTCCCCCGAAAAACGGCACGATCTTTCGCGTAGTCGATTTTGTGCCGCTTTCGCCCGAGGCGGAAAAGAAAATGGACATCAACCTGATGATGAAGGTCGTCGGCGACCATGCGCCCGCGAAAGGGCTCCCGCCGCGCCATCCGATGATGCACCGAACGCGCAGCCTTGACTACGCGATCATCATGTCGGGCGAGATCGACATGCTCCTCGACGAGAGCGAGGTGCATCTGAAGGCGGGCGACGTCGTGGTGCAGCAGGCGACCAACCACGCCTGGGTGAACCGCAGCGGCAAGCCCTGCCGCGTCGCCTTCATCCTGATGGATTCGCAGGAGCCGTAGGCGCGTTCGCTGCAGTCGCGATGAAGCTGATCGGCATCGTCGGCGGAATCGGCCCGGAATCCACGATCGATTATTACCGGCTCTTCATTTCCACTTACCGGGAGCGCAGGCCGGACGGGGGTTATCCCCCCGTCGTCATCAACAGCATCGACCTGGCAAGAGCCCTGAAACTCGTCAGCTCGAACGACCTGGCGGGCCTGGCCGCGTACTTGCTCGAGGAAATCCGCCGCCTCGCGCGCGCCGGCGCGACGCACGGGCTGCTTTCCTCCAACACCCCGCACATCGTGTTCGACGAGCTCCGGCGCGCCTCGCCGATCCCGCTCATCAGCATCGTCGAGACCGCGTGCGGGGCGGCAGCTGAGCGCAAGCTGAGGCGTGTGGGACTTTTCGGTACGCGTTTCACGATGCAGGGTGGCTTCTATCAGAGCGTCTTCGCGCGCGAAGGGATAGCCGTCGTGATCCCGGAATCCGAGGACCAGGAATTCATCCACGACACCTACTTGAACGAGCTCGTCAACGGAGTGGTCCGGGTCGAAACGCGCGACCGGTATGTCGCGATCGCGCGGCACATGAAAAACCGGCAAGGCATCGAAGCGCTGATCCTCGGCGGCACCGAGCTGCCTTTGTTGTTGCGCGATGCAATCGACATCGGCATGACGCTGCTCGACACCGCCCGGCTGCACGTCGAGGCGGCCGTAAGCGAGCTCCTGGCGGACGAGGCGAGGTGATGAGCGATGGCGTGGCAATCCCGGCCTGGCTGCTGGTAGTGATGGCGGCGCTCGCCGTCTGGGCGCTCTACGAGCACGTGGTCGTGCCTGCGCTGCGCTTCCTGGTGACCCATCCCGCAAACCAAGTGATCGACGAGCTCGGCGAGCGCCTGCGCATCGGCATCCGGCCCTTCCAGCGCACCAAGCGCCAGGCGCTCATTCACAGCCTGCTCGCCGACCGCAGGGTGCAGGCCGCGGCCGAGAAGTACTCGCGGGACGAGGGCGTTACCCTGCCCGCCGCCCTGCGCAGGGTCGAGCGCTACGCGCGCGAGATCGTCCCGGCGTTCAACGCCTACCTCTACTTCCGCATCGGCTACTGGATCGGGCGCTGGATCGCACGGTCCCTCTACCGCGTACGGATCGGGTACGTCGATTCGGAGGGCATCGCGAAGGTCGGGTCCGATGCGACCGTGGTGTTCGTGATGAACCACCGCTCCAACATGGACTACGTCCTCGCCGCGTATCTCGCTGCGGATCAGGCAGCGCTCTCCTACGCCGTGGGCGAGTGGGCGCGCATCTGGCCGCTTTCCGCTTTGATCCGTGCGATGGGCGCCTACTTCGTGCGCCGCAACTCGAAGGACGAGCTCTACCGGCGCGTGCTCGAGCGCTACATCGCGATGGCGACCGAGGCCGGCGTCCCGCAGGCGGTCTTTCCGGAGGGAGGCCTCACGCGCGACGGGCTCATGCGCGAGCCGAAGCTCGGGGTGATCGACTACATGATGCGCGGCTTCCGGATCGAGGGCGAGCGCGACCTCGTGTTCGTGCCGCTCGGGATCAACTACGACCGCGTGCTCGAGGACAGGAGCCTCCTGATCGCGGCCGGCCCGGACGCGCAGCGCGTGGGCCGCGTGAAAACGCTGTGGAACACGCTCGCCTTCGCCGCGCACAACCTCAGGTTGATGCTGAAGAGCGAGTGGCGCCGCTTCGGCTACGCCTGCGTGAATTTCGGCTCGCCGGTCTCGATGCGCGCCTACTGCGGCTCGCGCGGCGTGGATTTCCAGCGGCTCTCGGGTGAGGAGCGCAAGCGTGAGACGGCGGCGCTGGGCGAGCACCTCATGCGCTCGGTGGGCCAGGTCGTCCCGGTGGTGCCGGTGCCGCTGATGGCGACCGTGTTCGTGCGCAATCCCGAGCGCCGGCTCGCGGCGCTCGAGCTGAAGTCCGAGGTCGAGCGGCTCATCGAGCGGCTCGAGCGCTCCGCGGCGCGCGTCTACGTGCCGCGGCGAGATCTCGACTACGCGCTCGACGTGGGCCTGCGGATGCTGCTCATGCGGCGCCTCGTCGACGAGAACGAAGGGGTCTACCTCGCGCGGGAGAAGGAGCTGCCGCTGCTGCGCTACTACGCGAATTCCATCGCCCACCTGTTGGATTGATCCCGGCCCGCGCGTTGATATGTTCGGTCCAGACGATTAGGATTGTCCTACCCGTACACCTGAGGGAGCGCGCCATGGCCGCCGCAAAGAGGAAACCGAAAGCCAAAGTCAAACGCAAGAAGGCACCGGCAGGAAAACCGGCGATCCGCAAGAAGGCCAAATCGCTCAAGAAGAAAGCCCCGGCGAGAAAGCCTGCGGCGCGCCGCGCGGCGCCGAAGAAAGCGCCCGCCGCACGCCCGGCGCCCGGGCCGCAGCCGGCGGCAATCGCTCCGCCCCCTCCGCGCGGCCCCTTGCCGGGCGAAGAGCGGGTGGGTTTCGTGACCCACTACTACGGCCATCTTTCCGTCGCGGCGATACGGCTCGAATCGGGATCCTTGCGCGTCGGCGACACGGTCCGCATCCTCGGGCACACGAGCGACTTTCGCCAGCGCGTCGAATCCATGCAGATCGAGCACCAGCCCGTCACCGAGGCCGGCAGGAGGCAGGAGATCGGCTTGAAGGTGACCGAGCACGTCCGCGAGAACGATGACGTGTACAAGGTGACGGCTCCCTAGGCGTGAAGCTCGGGTAAGGCCCCACCGATCCACCGGCGCGGCGGCGTGCGCGCTGCCGCGAGCCGCCGACCCTCGGCCATGATAGTTAGGCAGCAAGCCTTTCTGTGAATCTCTTGATCGTTGGAGCTACCGGCGGCACTGGCCGGCAACTCGTGAGCCAGGCGCTCGAGCGCGGACATCGGGTCACCGCCTTGGTCCGCAAGGAGCCATCGGGGGAGGCTCGTCCCGGGTTGATCACTCTTCTGGGCAACGTCCTGGACCCCTCCTCGCTGGACCGCGCTGCGCGGGGCCAAGACGCCGTGTTGTCAGCTCTTGGGCACAAGCAGTGGTTCCGCCCCACCCGAATTCTCTCCGAGGGCACCCGAAATCTGGTTGAAGCCATGCGGCGCTGCGGAGTCCGCCGGTTCGTCTGCGAGACTGCCCTCGGCATCTCCGATGCCTGGTGGCAAATGGGGCTCTACTACAGCCTTTTCGTCCGCCCCATCATTCTGCCGCTGTATTTCTGGGACAAGACGCGCCAAGAAGCCATCATTCGCGCCTCGGACCTTGACTGGACGATCGTGCGCCCGGGCGCACTCACCAACGGACCCAAGCGCGGTCGCTACCGCCATGGCCCCCGAGTGGGTCATTGGCTGTGGACCGTGCGCATTTCGCGGGCAGATGTCGCGGCGTTCATGCTCGACCAGGTGACGGATTCCCGCTATGTCCGAGCGAGCGTCGGCCTGGCCAACTAATGACGCGCCCCTGGCGCGTGCCTAACGCGGCTGGTAATGTTCCTATCCTGGTCTCTCGCGTTTGAAAGGTGGCGAGAAAGTGACTTGGCAAACATTCTTCTCGGTTTTCGTGACGATTTTTCTTGCAGAGATCGGAGACAAGACGCAGCTCGCGACCGTGCTTTTTTCCTCTGATGCGAGTGCGAGCAAATGGCTGGTATTTTTTGGCGCTTCAGCAGCGTTGGTCGTAGCTGCGGGCATCGGTGTACTGGTCGGAGGACAGCTCGAGCGGTTTGTTTCGCCGACGACATTGAAGGTGCTTGCAGGTCTGGGTTTCATCGGGGTCGGCGTATGGACCTTGCTCTCGAGATGAGTGGTTCATAGTCGAAGTCTCTTCATGAAACTCACCGTGCACCCGCTCACCCCGGAGCGCTGGCCCGACCTCGAGGCGCTGTTCAACGCCAGGGGATGTTCCGTCGCTCGCAGCTGCTGGTGCATGTACTACCGCCGCAGCGGGCCGCGAGGACCCTTGCCGGCGGGAACCACGCGGGCACAGGCGAACCGCGCCGAACTGAAGGCGCTGCTCCGCTCGCGCGAACCGCCGGGTCTCATCGGGTATCGAGGCAAGGTTCCGGTCGGCTGGGTGTCGCTCGGTCCAAGAGATGACTACGCGAAGCTGCGGCGCTCGCCCGTGATGAAGGCGGTCGATGAGCGGCCGGTCTGGTCGATCGTCTGCTTCGTCGTGCCGTCACAATATCGTGGCCAGGGCGTGGCACGGGCGCTTCTTGACGGAGCGATCGCCTATGCCAGGAAGCGCGGCGTGGCCCTCCTGGAAGCGTACCCGGTAGACAAGCCTCGCCGATCTGCCGACGATTCAATGTGGTTCGGCGCGAAATCGATGTACGACGCCGCCGGGTTCGAAGAAGTGGCCCGCCGAAAGCCGAACCGGCCGATCGTTAGAATCCGCGCCGCCGCAGGAAGAATCGAGCCCTGAGGTAAGATAATCCCCGCTGAGCGGATAGGTCCCCGTATGCAAAACACGCTGCACGCTGCGATTGCCATGGGATTGCTGCTGCTGACCCAGACCACCTGGGCGCAGGAGACTCGTGAAACGACGTGTGCTCCCGTCGATGTAACCTCATTGCGGGACAGGGTCCAGCTCCAATGCGCGGAGGAGGTGCGCGACGCCGGCGAGAACGTGCGTTTATTTGTCGTGCCCGCGGCGGATGCTGATTTTGCAAACCGTTTTCTCAATACGGCGAGCGCGGCGCTGGTCGGTGGAAGAGTGCTGGTCGTGCAATACCAGGGGAGATCCTTGTTGCCCGGAGAGCCCTCGCCCAGCTGCGGGAAGGCATGCCGCCTGGTCGTCGCCATCAGTATTCGCTAGGGAAAAGGAACAGCATGGACAAGGCCCCGCAAGTCAAGCTTCACTCGACCGCGCACTATTTTCTCGATGGCCTGAACGACATCGGCGTCGAGTATCTGTTCTCCAATTTCGGAACCGACCACGCGCCGCTGATCGAGGAAATGGCGCGCTGGAAAAAATCGGGGTGGCACTATCCCAAGGTTCTCAACTGCCCGCACGAGAACACGGCGATGCACATGGCGGCGGGCTTCGCCATGGCGACCGGCCGGGGGCAGGCGGTGATGGTGCACGTCGACGCGGGCACGGCAAATTCCGCGATGGCGATGCACAACGCCCGCCGCGGGCGCCTGCCGCTCGTTCTCATGGCGGGCAAGGCACCTTACACGGTGCGGGGCGAGCTGCCCGGCTCGCGCGACAACTACGTGCACTTCATCCAGGAGCCGTTCGACCAGTCGGGGATCGTGCGCCCCTACGCGAAGTGGGAATGGACGCTGCCCTCGGGCGTGATGACGAAAGAGACGCTCAGGCGCGCGCACACGGTCGCGCACAGCGACCCGATGGGCCCCGTTTACCTGATGCTGCCGCGCGAGACGCTCACGCAGACCTGGGACGAGGCCGCGATGCGCGCCTTCCCGGCGGAGCGCTACGGCGCGGTGCGCTCGGGCGCCGCCGATGCGGCCGCCGTCGCGCAGGTCGCCGACAAGCTGCTTTCCGCGAAGCACCCGGTCATGGTCACTTCCTACGCCGGGCGCAACCTCGAGGCGCCGGCGCTCGTCGAGGAGCTCGCGCGCCTCGCCGGAATCCGCGTGTTCGAGGCGAACCCGCTCTATCTCAACATCTCGCGCGCCTCGCCCTGCTTTGCCGGAATGATGCCCTCCATCGCCGAGGCCGACGTGGGGCTGCTCGTCGACGTCGACGTGCCGTGGATCCCGACGCAAACCAAGGAAAACCCGCACACCTGGTGGGCGCATATCGACGTGGACGTAGTGAAGGAGTGCTTCCCGATCTGGGGCTTCGCCTCGAACGCGCGCCTCCAGGGCGACAGCGTTTTGATCCTGAGACAACTGCTCGAGGCGCTGAAGGCGAAAGCGATGCCCGCGTTCCGCGAGGCGGCGGCGAAGCGCGTCGCAGCGATGCGAGGCGAAGGCAGCGAGCGGCGCGCGGGCCTCGCGAAGCAGGCCGCGGACAGAGGGAGAACCGGTGCGGTCAACCCTCATTACCTTTGCGCCGAAATGTCGAAAGCGATCGGCGATGACGCCATCGTCGTCAACGAAGGCATCCGCAACGGTCCCGTCGTCAACAACCAGATCATGCGCACCCGGCCCGGCTCGTCGATCGGTTTCGCGGGCGGAGGCCTCGGCAGCTCGTCGGGGACAGCTCTTGGCATCAAGCTCGCGAAGCCCGAGGCGACCGTGGTGCAAATGGTCGGCGACGGCGGCTTCTACTTCGGCAATCCCTCCTCCGTCTACGCCGTCTCCAAGCAATACAAGCTGCCGATCTTCACGGTTCTCTTCGACAACTCGGGCTGGTCTGCGGTGAAGGAAGCGACGCTGCGCGTGTATCCGGAAGGCGACGCCAAGGCGACCAACGAGTTCAACGCGCTCCTCGCGCCCGACATCGAATTCACCAAGATCTGCGAAGCGGCGGGCGGCTACGGCGAGCGGGTGGACGATCCCGAAGCGGTGCCCGCTGCGATCCAGCGCTGCCTGAAAGAAGTGCGCGGCGGACGTTCGGCGCTCGCGCACGTGCGCATACCCGTCTTGTAGCGTTTGCGCACACCCTACGTAGAGGATTAGTATCCATTTCGGATTTCGGTTGTCCCGTGCTCGAGGGAGGGCCTATGAAGCCAGACACACTTCGTCGCCAGTTTGTCCTCGGTTCTGCCGCTTTGCTCGCACAAGCCGGGCTCTCCAGATCGGTGCTTGCCGACCTTCTCAAATCGGCGGGCGTGCCCACTGTCGACAACCTCACCGTCAAAGTTCTGATCGACAGCACCTACGACACATCGCGCCCGGGGACTTCGAAGTGGGTCAAGATCAAACGCACCCCGATCGCCTCTGCTACGGACTATCGCAGAACCCTGCACAACGAATGGGGACTGTCGGTGTCGCTCGAGTCGCGTGTTGGTTCGGAGACGCGCAACCTGATGCTCGACTTCGGCTATACGCTTCCGGCGTTACTCAACAACATGGAAATCATCGGTGTTGACGCCACCAAGGTGCAGGGCTTGATCCTCAGTCACGGCCACTTCGACCACTACGGCCCGCTGATCGGGTTCCTGCAAAAGTACCGCGACAAGCTTCCGGCCGACCTCACGCTCTACGTCGGGGGCGAGGACAATTTCTGCGCACGGAAAGCCGCAAGAGGCGCTCCCGGTCAGTTCAGCGACGCGGGCGTGCTCGACCGCCGCGAACTGGAGGCGCTCAGGGTGAAAGTGGTGTCCTGCGAGCAGCCCACCGTCATCCTGGGCCACGCCTTTACAACGGGTCCCATCGCCCGGCGCAGCTTCGAACGAGTGTTGCCGACTGCCCTGATCGAGTACGGTGTCAAGAATGGTGTCGGCTGCAACATGCCCGCGCTGAACGCCAAGACGGAGGGCAAGCCCGTGGCCGACGAGCACTACAACGAGCACGCTACCTGCTTCAACGTCAAGGATCGCGGCTTGGTGGTGATCACTTCCTGCGGCCACGCGGGTGTCGTCAATTCCGTGCGGCAGGCGATCGAAGTGTCCGGCGTCAGCAAGGTGCACGCCATAATGGGCGGCATGCACCTGTTTCCTGCGGACGACGAGTACCTGCGGCGCTCGGTTGCGGAGCTAAAGACGCTCAATCCGGATGTCGTCATCCCGATGCATTGCTCGGGTCCCGGTTTTGTTACCGCAATGCGCGAGCAGATGCCCGACCGCCTGATCACGTCCACCACGGGCACCGAATACCTTTTCGGAGCGTAAATGGTCGTGCCGGCTGCACTAAGCAGCTGGCGCTCGCTTGCCCTGCTCGCCGTCCTCCTGATCGGAGGCGGAGCGACATTCATCTACTCTCGCGACAAGCCGGCTGAAAGTACTAGGCGCCCGGATGCGGCGCGCCTCATGAACGATTTGATGTCGGGCAAAGCGCAGGTCGGCGGGCCGTTTACGCTCGAAGACCAGTTCGGAAAGAGAAGAAGCCTCGCCGATTTCCGGGGCAAGCCAGTTCTGCTCTACTTCGGCTACACGTTTTGCCCGGACGTCTGCCCCACCGATCTCGCCGCCATGGCGCAGGCGATCCGTACGCTGGACGCGGCCGGCAAGGTGCTGCAGCCGATCTTCATTACGCTCGATCCGGAGCGCGACACACGAGAGATTCTGCGCAACTACGCAGTCGCGTTTCATCCCCGCTTTGTCGCCCTGCGCGGCAGCGAGGGGGAGGTTCGTCGCGTGGCCACAGCGTACAAGGTCTATTTCGAGAAAGTGCGCCCGCCGGGATCGAGCGTCTATCTCATCGATCACATGGCGTTCGTGTTCCTGCTTGACCGCGACGGCCAGTACATCGCCTTCTTCCCGCCCGGCACGACCGCCGAGCGCATGGCGGTCATGGTTGGCGAGGCGCTGGCGCACGCGGGCTAGCCGCTCCGCCGCCACCCCGAGCGCTACGCCTGACTTGATGCGGAGGAGGGTCAACGCCGCCGCGGCTCGCGGCGTTGTTCGGTGTGCTATGCCGCGCCTTGCCTGCCCGGAAGAAGCCCACGGCACGCTGCACGTCGTGCAGCGCGCTCGCGAACGCCGCGTCTGCTTTTCCTGCACGGGAGACCGCGCCGCCTATCTCGAGGCGCTGCGCGAATGCGCGGCGCGGGCCGAGTGCGCGGTCCACGCTTATGCGCTGATGGGAAACCACGTACATCTACTGCTGACGCCTGTGCGCGCGGAGGGCGCAGCGCGACTGATGCCCGCGCTCGCGGCTGGCTACGCGTATTACCTCGCGACAGCGTACGGTCACGAGGACTCGGTGTGGGAGGAACCCTACGACGCCTCACCCGTGCACGCGCGGGCGCATCTGCTCGCGTGCATGCGCTACATCGAAGAGAACCCGGTGCGCGCGGGACTCGCCGCGCATCCGGGCGCGTACCGATGCGCGCCGCGCGGCCTACGCAGCCCTCTTCGCGCGGACCGGAGAAAGGATCACTCCAGTTTCACGCCCGCGGTCCGGTGACCGGTCCCCAGCAAGAAAGCCAAGGTGAGCATCTAGGCGCGTTACGTTACGACGCCTGCCGAAGTTGAGCTCCAAGCCACGCACCGTATATGAATACGAGAAGAAACCCGCCTAGTGGGAATAACACGATTGTTACTATTTCAGAAATCGCACCCTCCAGCCTTTCTCTATCTCACGCCAGGGCAGGCGTCGGCCGCGCTTTCGCATTGGGTAGACGCGGTCACACGCGCCCTTGCAAAGTAGTAAAACTCATCCGTTTCTACCATCTGCCGCCCGTGCGTATTGCAGATAGGGACACGACCAAAAAACTCTCGGAACTGAAGCAACAGTGCTCGTTCCAGCTTGTGCCACGTCCTAACACGTCGTCGTGGGGTACTCCAATAAGCAGTCGAATCGCGTTGACAAAGGCTGGATTTCTGCTGTAGCGTCCCACCACCGGCCCGACAGTCTAGCCCGCTCGGGCTGCCACTCGTCATGGGGAGGGCGTATGTATTCACGGGGCAGTCAGAAACTGGTTGACAGAGTGATCGCGCCGGCAACCCTCCAGTCCGAGCCAGTCAACCTCGGCCCGGTGGTCAATTCACCGTTTGAGGATACCCACCCGGCGATCTCCAAGAATGGCCTCAGCCTGTTCATCACTTCGGGCCGCCCGGGAGGCGTCAATGGTGCCAACCTCGGTCGGATCAATGAGATCTGGGTCGCACAGCGCGCCAGCCGCGATGATCCTTGGGGCTCCCCGCAGAATCTGGGATCCGTCATTAATAGCGTGGGCAGCAACACCGGCGTCCCAAATTTGTCGCCTGACGAGCATCTGATATTCTTCAACAGTGGCCGTCCGGGAGGCTGCGGCGGCGCTGACCTCTACGTCGCTCGGCGCAAGAACAAGCGCGACGACTTCGGCTGGCAGGCGCCGGTCAACCTCGGGTGCACGATCAACAGCGCGGCTAACGATAACGGGCCGACCTACTTCGCGGATGATGAAACGGACACTGTCACGATGTTTTTTAACAGCACAAGGCCGGGGGGCATCGGTCCTGAAAACATCTACGCGAGTATCCTCGGCGACGACGGTACGTTCGGTGCCGCTGTCCTAGTCCCTGAGCTCAGCAGCCCACGAGTTGACGGCCGCACAGCCATTAGGCGTGATGGTCTGGAGATGTTAGTCTCATCGAATCGCCTCGGTTCGATTGGCGGCAGCAACGACATTTGGGTTTCGACACGGGCAACGACTTCGGGTGCGTGGTCAACGCCGGTGAACCTGGGACCGCCAATCAATAGTGAGTTCGATGACGGAGGTTCGGCTCTGTCCGCCGATGGCACAACCCTATACTTCTATTCCACTCGCCCTGGCGGGTTAGGCGGACGGGACCTCTACGTAGCCACACGCCATAGGATTCATAGAAAAGGCTGTGACGATGATGAGCACGAGGGGTGTGCTTCGCGATAACTCGATGCGGCTTGTGGTCCGCAATAAGGCTATCGGTCAGACGCCGCGCACCGGCCTGCTGATCTGCCCGCGTATGGCTAGGGGACAGAAGTAACCCACACACTGTTTGGAGATAGCGGCGCCACGCGCCGTCCGAATCCTGTTCGCCGATCAAGCAAGCTCTCAGGACTTCTTCGGGCCTCCGAATCGCTTTCAGCGCAAGATGGCGCGCCCTTTATGGCGAACACGCTGCCAGGCGATCTGCAATCTGCTTCTCCCTAATTGTCGAACACCAGCACCTTCCGCGTCTCTTGGCGGAACCTTGACGGTTTCGAGATG
>VBCJ01000196.1 GCA_005884335.1 Betaproteobacteria bacterium
GCGTTCCCGTGGGATAGCGGCGCGAGAGACCCACCCAGGGATCCTCTCCCAGCTGCTTCAAGCCGAGGGAAACGCGATTCTTCTCGGTGTCGAATTTCAGCACCTTCGCGGTGACCTCGTCGCCCACATTGAGCACCTCGGAAGGGTGCTTGACGCGCCGCCAGGCGAGGTCGGTGATGTGAAGCAGGCCGTCGATTCCGCCCAGATCGACGAACGCGCCGTAATCGGTGATGTTCTTGACGATGCCCTTGACGACGGCGCCTTCCTGCAGGTTCGCCAGCAGCGCCTGGCGCTCCGCGCCTTGCGAGGCTTCGAGCACCGCGCGCCGGGACACGACCACGTTGTTCCTCTTGCGGTCGAGCTTGATGACCTTGAACTCCATCTCCTTGCCCTCGTAGGGCAGGGTGTCCTTGACGGGGCGGATGTCCACGAGCGATCCGGGCAGGAAGGCGCGGATGCCGTTGGTCATGACGGTGAGGCCGCCCTTCACCTTGCCCGAAATGATCCCCTTCACGAGCGTGCCGGCTTCGAGCGCCTTTTCCAGATCGAGCCAGGCCGCGAGGCGCTTCGCCTTGTCGCGCGACAGGCGCGTCTCGCCGTAACCGTCCTCGAGCGCTTCGATGGCGACGCTCGTGAAATCACCGGGCTTGACCTCGACTTCACCCTTGTCGTTCTTGAATTCCTCGATGGCGATGAAGGATTCGGACTTGAGGCCGGCGTTGACGACGACGTAGTTCATGTCCACGCGGACGACTTCGGCGGTGATCACTTCGCCGGTGCGCATTTCCTTGCGCGTGAGGCTTTCCTCGAAAAGGGCGGCGAAGGTTTCTGGAGAATCAGAAGCTACTGCGGGGGTTGCATTCGACATAGACACCTAGCATCTGCCCGCCACTAAGGACGGGGTTCGTTGATCCACAACAAAAAGCCAAGTCAATGCGGTACTTGGCTTTGTGTCACCTGTTCCCCCCGCGGTACCAATCCACAATTTGGGCCGCCGCCTGCTCGGCGCTCATCGACGTCGTGTCGAGAGGCCGCGCTCCGGGGCTCTGCTTGAGAGGCGCCACGCTGCGCGTCACATCGCGTGCGTCGCGCTCGCGCAAATCCTGCAAAAGGGCGGCCAGTGTAGCAGCGATTCCTTTTTCTTTCAACTGTTTATACCGACGTTCCGCGCGGGCCTCCGGGCTCGCGGTGAGGAACACTTTGAGCTCGGCATCGGGGAACACGATCGAGCCCATGTCGCGCCCCTCGGCGACCAGCCCCGGGGGCCTGCGAAAGGACCGCTGCCTGTCCAAAAGAGCCCGGCGCACCCCGGGCAAGGCCGCTACCCGCGAGGCGGCGAACGAGTTTTCCTCGGTGCGGATGGCGTCGGTCACGCGCTCGGCCTCGAGGAAGATCTCCTCCCCCTCGAAGCGAGCCGGGAGCCGGACCGCGATCGCGGCGAGCTTCGCTTCATCGCCGGCGTCGATTCCCTCCCGCGCGGCGCCGAGCGCCACCAGCCGGTACAGGGCGCCGCTGTCGAGGTGGTGAAAGCCGAGCGTCTTGGCGACCCGCTGCGCGACCGTGCCCTTCCCGGAAGCGGACGGGCCGTCGATCGCGATGACCGGTACCGCGCTCATGCCGGAACCCGCCGCGAAATACTCGCGAGCGCGTCGAAGTATTCCGGAAAGGTCTTGGCCACGCACTCCGGATCTTTGATGCGTACCCTGACCCCGCCCAGCGCGGCAAGCGAAAAGGACATCGCCATGCGGTGATCGCCGTAGGTGGCTATGGTCGCCGGCCGCAGCTCGAGCGGCGGAGTGATCCGGATGGAGTCGGCGCCCTCCTCGACCACCGCGCCGAGCTTGCGCAATTCCTTCGCCATTGCGGCGATGCGGTCGGTCTCCTTGACGCGCCAGCTGGCGATATTCCGGAGGGTGCTGGTACCGTCGGCGAACAGCGCCGCCACCGCGGCGGTCATCGCCGCGTCGGGGATGGGGTTCAAATCCGCGTCGATGGCTTTCAGTTTTCCTCGAGCCGGTGCGCCGGATTCGATCCAGTCGTCGCCCATCGAGATCTTCGCCTCCATCTTCTCCAGCACCTCGGTAAAGCGGATATCGCCTTGGATGCTCGAACGCCCCACGCCTTCCACCCGTACCGGGCCCCCGCCGATCGCGCCCGCCGCGAGGAAATACGAAGCCGAGGAGGCGTCTCCTTCGACGCGGATCTCCCCGGGGCTCGAGTAGCGCTTGCCCGGAACCCTGAACGACCTCCAGCCCTCGCGCTCGACCTCGACGCCGAAGCGTCGCATGATGTTCAGGGTGATCTCGACGTAGGGTTTCGAGATCAGCTCGCCCTCGACTTCGATCCGCGTTTCCGACCCCGCGAGCGGCGCCGCCATCAGCAGCGCCGAGAGATACTGCGAGGACACATCCCCGCGCACGCGAACCGACGCGCCCCGCCGGATCGTGCCGGGGTGCAACGCGAGCGGCGGAAAGCCTTCTTTGCCGAGATAATCGATCCGCGCGCCGAGCGCTCGCAGGGCGTCGACCAGGTCGCCGATCGGCCGCTCGTGCATTCGCGGGGCGCCCGAGAGCCGGTACTCGCCCCCGGCGAGCGCGAGGACGGCGGTGAGCGGTCGGAAGGCCGTGCCGGCGTTGCCCAGGCGAAGTTCGGCGGACTTGTTCGGGAACGGTCCGCCGCGTACCGTAGCCGAATCGCGCTCGATGCGGACCCCCAGAAGCTCGAGGGCATTGAGCATCACGCCGGTGTCGTCGGAATCCAGCAGGTTCTCGACCCGCGTCTTGCCGTCCGCCAGCGCGGCAAGCAGGAGCACGCGGTTGGAGATGCTCTTCGATCCGGGCATTTTCACCGTGCCTTGCGCCCGCGCGATCGGCTCGAGATCGAGGAATTTCACGTGTCCTTCAGCCAGCGGTTGCGCGCGTCGCGCGCCCCGGAGAAAAGGCCCTCGAGCGCCCTCGCGTCGCCGCGCTCGAGCATCCTGCGCACGCGCTCCAGTTTGCCGCCGTAGCGGTCGATCTCGGCGAGCAGCGCCTTCTTGTTCGCGAGGCAGATGTCCCGCCACATCTCCGGATGGCTGGCGGCGATGCGGGTGAAATCGCGGAATCCCCCTGCCGCGTAGGAAAAGAGCTGTTTCGCGTTCTTGTGGCGCGCGACCTGATCCACGAGGGCATAGGCGAGCACGTGCGGCAGATGGCTGACTGCCGCCAGCACCGCGTCGTGTTCCCTCGGCCGCAGCTCGGAAACGCTCGCCCCGCACCGCTCCCAGGCGGCGCGCACCAGGGCGAGCGCTCCCGGCTCGTTTTCCGCGAGCGGCGTGAGCACCACCCGGTGCCCGCGATAGAGCCCGGCAAACGCCGCGTCGGCGCCGCTCCTTTCGGTGCCTGCGATCGGATGCCCCGGGACGAAACGGGAAAGCGCGGCTTTCAGCTCGCGCCGGGCGAGCTCGACCACGTCCTGCTTGGTGCTGCCTGCGTCGGTGACGACGGTCCGGGCGCCGAGGAGCGGCGCGATCGAGCGCATGACCGCCCGCATCTGCCCGACCGGCACCGCGAGCAGCACCAGATCGGCGTCCTTCAGCGTCTCGCCATCCGCCGCGCCCGCGGCGTCGATGATCCCGAGGTCGAGCGCGCGGCGGATGTTGCCCGCGCCGCGGCCGACGCCGACCACGCGGCCGACCGCGCCCGCCTCCTTCAGGGCGAGCGCGAACGAGCCGCCGACCAGGCCGACTCCCACGATCACCAGCTTTTCGATGCGCTCCATCAATCGTCGAGCGCCGTCCTCAGCGCCTTGAGGAATCTCTCGTTTTCCCCGGGCGTCCCCACCGTCACGCGCAGGTGGTCGGGCATGTCGTAGTTCGCCAGCGGCCTGACGATGACGCCCTGGCGCAGCAGCTTCTCGTACACCGCCCTCGCCCGGGACACGCGGAAAGTGACGAAATTGGCGCACGAGGGGATGAACTCGAGCCCGAGGGTCTTGAGCTCGCGTTCCAGCCTTGCCAGCCCCAAGCGGTTCATCCTGGTGCTCTTCGCGACGAACTTCCTGTCCCCGAGCGCGGCAACCGCAGCCGCGAGCGCAAGGCTGTTGACGTTGAAGGGCTGGCGCACGCGGTTGAGCAGCTCGGCGATGCCCGGGTGCATGAGCCCGAAGCCCACGCGGAGGCCTGCCAGGCCGTAGACCTTGGAAAAGGTGCGCGTGAGGACGAGATTCGGGAATTTCTTCAGCCAGGCGACGCTGTCGTAGCGAAGCTCGGGCAGCAGGTAATCGGTGTAGGCCTCGTCGAGGACCACGGTCACGTTCCGCGGCGCGCGCGCGAGAAAGTCCTCGAGCTCGGCGCCCGGGATGAAAGTGCCGGTGGGGTTGTTGGGGTTGGCGATGAACACCACCCGCGTTTCCGGAGTGATGGCCGCGAGCATCGCCGCAAGATCGTGAGCGTAGTTTTTCGCCGGAACGACGAGGCTCCTCGCGCCGCGCGCCTGGGTGGCGAGCGGGTAGACGGCAAAGGCGTGCCGCGAGTACACCGCCGCGCGGCCCGGCGCGAGAAAGGCGCCCGCGACCATCTCGAGCAGATCGTTCGAGCCGTTGCCGACGACGATGCACTCCTGTGGAACGCCGTGGCGGCGCGCGAGCGCGGCCTTCAATTCAAAGGCGTTGCCGTCGGGATAGCGCGAGAGCTCCGCAAGCCCCCTCTTGATCGCGGCCCTGGCCTTGGGCGAGATGCCCAGGGGATTCTCGTTCGATGCGAGCTTGACGATCTTTTTCTCGTCCAGGCCCATCTCACGGGCGAGCTCGGAGATCGGCTTGCCCGGCTGATACGGCGCGATGGCGCGGATGTAGGACGGCGACTGTTCGCAGGGATCCATGAAAACGATCAGAGAACGGCAGCCGGATAGCTGCCGAAGATCTTGACGAACGGCGCCTTGTCGCGCAGCTCGGCGAGCGCCTTCGCAACCTTTACGTCTTGTTGGTGGCCTTCGATGTCGACGTAGAAGTAGTACTCCCACTGCCCGGTGCGCGCGGGCCGGGATTCGAGGCGCGTCATGCTCACGCCATGCGCGGCGAACGATGCGATGAGCTCGTGCAGGGAACCGGGCTTGTTGTGCGCCGTCATGACGAGCGAAGTGCGGTCCTTGCCGGAGGAGCCGGCGTCGTGGGATCCCAGCACGAGGAAACGGGTCCTGTTCTTGGGATCGTCCTCGATCGAGCGCGCAAGCAGCTTCAGCCCGTAGCGCGCCGCGGCGATCTCGGGGCCGATCGCGGCGGCGCCCGCCTCTTTCGCCGCGACGCGCGCGGCGTCGGCGTTGCTCGCGAGCGGAATGCGCTGGACGCCCGGCAGGTTCTGCGAGAGCCAGCCGTGGCACTGGGCGAGGGACTGCGGGTGCGAATAGACCTTGCGTACCGCCTTCATCGAAGCTCGCTTCGCCATCAGGTTCTGCTGCACGCGCAGCACCACCTCCGCGCAGATCTTCAAGGGCGTCGTGAGCAGCAGGTCGAGCGTGCGGCCGATGGCGCCGTCGCTGGAGTTTTCCACGGGGACGACCGCGTATTGCGCGGCGCCCGTCTCGGCGGCGCGGAACACGTCGTCGATCGAAGCGCAGGGCTGCGCTTCGACGTTCGCGCCGAACTGCTTGCCCAGAGCCATCTCGCTGAAAGTGCCCTGCGGCCCGAGGTAGGCGACGGAAAGCGGCTGCTCGAGAGCGCGGCAGGCCGATATGATCTCGGTGAAGAGCCGGACGAGCGCGTCGTTCGCGAGCGGCCCGCGGTTGGCGAGCGCGATGCGGCGCAGAACCTCGGCCTCGCGCTCGGGGCGGTAGGCGGCGCCGTTCGCCTTCAGTTTCCCGATGGCTGCGGCGCGCCCCGCGCGCTCGTTCAGCAGCGCGGCGATTTTTTCGTCGAGCGCGTCGATCGCGGCGCGGTGCTGGGCGATGTCGTCGGCCATGGCGTTCAGGACGAAGGCAGATAGCGCACCGCGAGCACGCCCTTGATCCGCGCGAGGCCCTCGACGAGTCCCTTGTTCACCGGGCTGTCGACGTCGACCAGCGTGTAGGCCATCTCGCCTTTGGAGCGGTTCACCATGTTGTGGATGTTCAAGCCCGCCTTGGCCATGGCGCTCGAGATCTGGCCCACCATGTTGGGCACGTTGGCGTTGGCGATCGCGACGCGGTACGGCGACTCGCGCCCCATCACGACGTCGGGAAAGTTCACGGCGTTCTGGATGTTGCCGTTCTCGAGGTAGTCGCGCACCTGGTCGACGACCATGACGGCGCTGTTTTCCTCGGCCTCGCGCGTCGAAGCGCCCAGGTGCGGCAGCGCGATCACGGCGGGATTCTCGCACAGCGGCTGCGCCGGGAAATCGGTCACGTAGTACTTGAGCTTCCTGGAAGCGAGCGCCGCGGCGATCGCCCTGGCGTCGACGATTTCCTCGCGCGAGAAGTTGAGCAGGATGCTGCCCGCATGCATCAGCTCCAGGTTTTTTGCGTTGATGAGATGCCGCGTCACGGGAAGGAGCGGAACGTGCAGCGTGACGAACTGGCTCGCCTTCAAGATTTCTTCGATCGAATGCGCCTTCTTTACCTGCGCGGGCAGGCTCCACGCGGCGTCGACCGTGATCTCCGGGTCGTAGCCGAGCACGTTCATCCCGAGCTTGATCGCGGCGTCGGCGACGAGGCTCCCGATCTTGCCTAAGCCGATCACCCCCAGCGTCTGCTGAGGCAGCTCGATCCCGGCGAACTGCTTCTTCTCCGCCTCGACGCGCTTCGCGAGCGTGTCGTCGTCGCAGTTGAGCGACCCCACGAACCGGACAGCGGGAACGAGATTCCGCGCGGCCATCAGCATCCCGGCGAGCACCAGCTCCTTCACCGCGTTCGCGTTCGCGCCCGGCGCGTTGAACACCGGAACCCCGCGCTCGCTCATCGCCTTCACCGGGATGTTGTTCGTCCCCGCGCCGGCGCGGCCGATCGCGCGCACGCACTCGGGAACCTTCATCGCGTTCATATCGTGCGAGCGCACCAGAATCGCGTCCGGGTGCGTGGCGTCCTTGGAGACCTTGTACCCCTTCTCCGGTAAGCGCTTCAGCCCGGCCTGCGAGATCTGATTGAGGACGAGGATTTCGAATTTTTTTGCGGTCATGGGCGAATCATAAACTACGGATGTTTCCAAGCCCAACTTGTTGTTTTACGGCCCGCCCGTCATGATCTGTCTACGACCGGACCCGATGCCAAGGAGGAGCCATGAAGAACTTTCTGCTCGTATTCGCCACGGCCGCATTTTTCCCCTTGGCGCTGATGGCGCAAGAGAAAATCAATCCCACCGACCCGCAGCCGACCTGCGCGATGTGCCCGGGCACGCTCATCCCGCTCGCCGAGCTCGAGGCCTATGCGAAGAAGGCGATCGCCGAGAAGCTGGTCGATCAGCAGGTGAGAGACATCGATATCGGCAAGGCCCACGTCGGCATCGGCATGGTCTACCGCGGCAAGCTCGACAAGCCCGCGCCGGACTCGGTCGCCGAACACGACCAGGTCAGCGAGGTCTACCACATCATCTCAGGCTCTGCGACGCTCGTCCTCGGGCCGGACATCGTCAACCGCCAGCGGCGTCCCGCGACGCTGCGCACCGTCGTCGAGTTCAACGGGCCGGGGAACAATGGTTCGGACATACGCAACGGCGTCGCGCACCAGATCAAGGCCGGAGACGTCGTCGTCATTCCGGCGGGCACGGGCCACTGGTTCACCAAGATCGACGATCACATCAGCTACCTGATGGTTCGCATCGATCCGGACAAGGTCACGCCGCTGAAGGGCGAGGCGCAATCCAGGGATTACCTGTCGAAACCCGCGCGGAAGTGAGGCTACAAAAGAGCAGCGGCGGATAGACCCAGGCTCTAAAGCGAAGGTTTGTCATTCAGAGACACGCGCCGGCGATTCGCCCAGCGGCGCGCTCCAGGCGTCATAGCCGTAAACCCATCCCGGATCGGCGTCGGTGCGCATC
>VBCJ01000197.1 GCA_005884335.1 Betaproteobacteria bacterium
AAATAGCGGCTATGGCAAGACCGCAGACGGCGAGAAGCAGGCGACGAGCGCGCGATGAGCTAACGGTGTCGCACCGCGAGCGACTCGTCGAGGAACTGCTCGCCGACCCGAAACTTGCCGCGGAGTACCTATTGGCGACGGCGGAAGACAGCGACCATCGGGTCTACTTCACGGCGGTGAGGACTGTGACGGGCCAGTAGGAGGTTCCGCCGGTTAGCCAAAAGCATTGCTGTATCGCAAGTTGCAGCGTTCGACCCCTGTGAGCTCGGTCCTGCTAGAAGGACGAGGTGACGCCGGGATTGGAACCGGTCGTCGGCCAATGTCGGCTTGCGACCCGAAGCGGACCTTCGCGCCAATCGTAATTCGAGTGTTCTACGGCCGCAACACGGGGTTACGCCAAGCGGTTGCGCTCGCGTAGCTCGCGCCCATGCGACAGGTGGTATCTCGATGAGGTCTTTCTCAGGATCAATGCCCGGCCCCAATACCTATCACGTGCCGTCGACCAGGACGGCGAGGTGCTGGACATTCTGGTTTTACATTGCGCTACGCTCCCCGCACTGCGCACCACAACCTGGGCGTTTACGCGATGAACCAAGGCAACCGCTAAGAGTCGGTTGCCGCCGGTGGTGCCATGTCTTTCGCCCCCCTGGTGAGGCTGCAATAAGCGCAGCTGCGCCTGAGCGGCTTGAAAAAGTACCAGTTCTCGAAGAACGCCCTGCTGCAACGGGGACATACAAAGCTCGCCATTCGGCTTCCAGCCCAGGCAACCGAGGTCACCCAGGCGAGCGCAACAAGGAGAAGCGGCGCGTCCTGGAGAAGCAGGTCGTTCAGCAGATAAGCAAGGAAAAACATTCCAGGAATGCAACCGAAGAGCAGGAACCAAAGAGTCGCAGACCTGTGATTCAGATCACGCCATGCTGCGTCGAATGAAAGACTGGCGGGCATATTATGTCAACCTGGGGTATGTCAACCGGGGGCCGAGCATCCTTCTGCTTTGTATTGCGGCACTCAAGGTATCCAGGGTGAACCGATGTTCCCGGCTCGAGCGCCCATAGGTTCGCTCGATGCTGTGTTTTGCGCTTTCCCAATCCCTGCGCTCCATATGCGAATCGAAACCGATCGCTCCCTGCAGGCCACCTCCCGCCGTAACCCCCTCGTGCCAAGCGTTCATCAAGCGATCCAGCGCTTCGCTGGAATCTGCTCGCGAGACGCGAATTGCCCACGACTGATATGTACTGGACACGAAAGGCTCTCTATAAGAGTAAGTGTGCATCGATCAACATCTTCGCGGCGCGAGCAACGTTCCTGGCCGGACCGCGTACCCCTAGCGTCTGGGTAGTAACCTGGGCGCCCTCCATCAGGAGAAACAGCTCGTCGGCGAGGAGCCTCGGCTCCCGAGCTCCCATCTGGGTGCAAATTTGGACAAGCCGAGCGCGCAATTTTGCCTTGTGAGCCTCAATCACCTTTCTCGCGGGGTGATGTTTCTCGGTGAGTTCCACCGCCGCGTTGGCCATGGGGCAGCCGCGGGCCTTGGGGTCGGCAACGTGCTTGGCCAAGAGAGCGAAGGCGGCCTTGATCTGCCTGCGGGGATCCTTGGGATGCCGGCTCGACATCGCGTCCCAGGTCTGCCAGAAATTGGCGTCGTGCTCGCGCAGCCATTCAGCCACCAGCTCGTCCTTGGATGGGAAGTTCCGGTACAGGCTCATTTTGGTGGTATCGGCTTCTGCTGCAATCGTTTCCACCCCGACCGCACGGATTCCCTTGAGGTAGAAGAGCTCGGAGGCCGCGTCGAAGATGCGTTTGCGGGCGTTCGGGCGGTTCGCGTTGCGTTTCCCGAGAGACCGGGGATGCGGTTGCCCGTTGGTTTTGGACAGGTATTTGGTCATGTTCAATCTCTGATTGACAAGAGAGTTACCGGTCAGTATCATACCATCTGCTTCTAGAAGTGACCAGTCAGTACTTCACCGTGTCGATCGCCGGTCAGTAGATCGGCCGGACTATGGCAGATATGTCAGAACCGGCGAGTTTTGCTCGCGCCGGTTCTTCTTGGCCGCGAACAGCGAGCGGCCGCCAATTAACCGTTAAGGATGCAATGTCATGATGAAAATCCGTCCCTTGCACGACCGCGTTGTGGTGGAGCGTCTCGATGAAGAGCGCAAATCCGCAGGCGGCATCGTCATTCCCGACAACGTTGCGGAGAAACCCGACCAGGGCGAAGTCATCGCCGTCGGCAAAGGCAAGATCCTCGAAGACGGCAAGGTGCGCCCGCTGGATGTCAAGGTCGGCGATCGGATCCTGTTCGGTAAGTTCTCCGGGCAGGCCGTAAAAGTCGAAGGCACCGAGTACCTCGTGATGCGTGAAGACGACATCATGGGCGTCGTCGCAAAGTAAGACCAACCTATTCAGGAGTAAACAAATGTCTGCCAAACATGTCCGGTTTCATGAATCCGCGCGCCACAAAATGCTCGCGGGCGTCAATATTCTCGCCGATGCAGTCAGGGTGACCCTCGGCCCCAAGGGCCGCAACGTGATCCTCGATCGCTCCTACGGCGCGCCCACGATAACCAAAGACGGCGTGTCGGTGGCCAAGGAGATCGAGCTGAAAGACAAGTTCGAGAACATGGGCGCGCAGATGGTGAAGGAAGTCGCCTCCAAGACCTCGGACGTGGCCGGAGATGGCACGACGACAGCCACCGTTCTCGCGCAATCGATCGTGAAGGAAGGGATGAAGTTCGTCGCCTCCGGCATGAACCCGATGGACCTGAAACGCGGGATCGACAAGTCGGTCATCGCAGTGGTCGAGGAGCTGAAGAAGATCTCCAAGGCCTGCACCACCAGCAAGGAAATCGCTCAGGTCGGCGCCATCTCGGCCAATGCGGACATCGAGATCGGCAAGATCATCTCCGATGCCATGGACAAAGTCGGCAAGGAAGGCGTGATCACGGTCGAGGACGGCAAGAGCCTGCAGACCGAGCTCGAGATAGTCGAGGGCATGCAGTTCGACCGGGGCTACTTGTCGCCCTATTTCATCAACAACGCCGAGAAGCAGATGTCGATCCTCGACAATCCCTACGTGCTTCTGTACGACAAGAAGGTTGCCAACGTCCGCGACCTGCTGCCGCTCTTGGAGCAGGTGGCCAAGGCCGGGCGGCCGCTGCTCGTCATCGCCGAGGAAGTCGAGAACGAAGCCCTCGCGACCCTCGTGGTGAACAATCTGCGGGGCATCCTCAAGACCTGCGCGGTGAAGGCGCCGGGGTTCGGTGACCGCCGCAAGGCAATGCTCGAGGACATCGCCGTTCTCACGGGCGGTCAGGTCATCGCAGAAGAAGTGGGCCTGACCCTCGAGAAGGCGACGCTCAAGGACCTGGGCCAGGCAAAGCGCGTCGAAATAGACAAGGAAGAAACCACCCTCATCGACGGCGCGGGTGATCCCAAGGCGATCGAGGCGCGGGTGAAGAGCATCCGCACCCAGATCGAAGAAACCACCAGCGACTACGACAAGGAAAAGCTGCAGGAGCGGGTGGCCAAGCTCGCCGGTGGTGTTGCGATCGTCAAGGTGGGCGCTGCGACCGAAATCGAGATGAAGGAAAGAAAGGCCCGCGTCGAGGACGCGCTGCACGCGACCCGCGCGGCGGTCGAGGAAGGCATCGTCGCCGGCGGTGGCGTTGCTTACATCCGCGCCCGCAGCGCGCTCGACAAGATCAGGGGCGACAACCCCGACCAGGAGGCCGGCATCAAGATCGTGCGCCGCGCCCTGGAAGAGCCGTTGCGCCAGATCGTCGCCAACGCGGGCGAGGAGCCCTCGGTCGTGCTGAACAAGGTCGCCGAAGGCAAGGGCAACTTCGGCTTTAATGCCCAGACCGAAGCCTACGGCGATCTGGTCGAGATGGGCGTAGTCGACCCGACCAAAGTCGCGCGCACGGCGCTGCAGAATGCGGCTTCCGTGGCCGGTCTTCTCCTCACGACCGAAGCGATGGTGGCCGAGCTGGTGGAAGAGAAGGAAGGTGCCAGCCCTGGCGGCCACGGAATGGGCGGTATGGGCGGCATGCCAGGGATGGATATGTAGCTCCGGCGCGGATTTCCCGCGAGCTTGAGCGCGAGCCGATTGGACAAGGCCGCGAAAGAGGGTTGCAGAGACAACCCTTTTTTTTCGCAGGAGGAGTTTCGCGGTTTCTCGGCGATCCCCGGCACCCTAGCGGGTGCTGGGCTTTTCTCGCCACCGGCGGCCGACGAGTGCTCCGCCAGCAGCGGCCGAAAAAAAAGCCCGGAACGGGATTGCCGTTTTCCGGGCCCAGGTACTTCGAGTGTCTATCAGGGAGGCGATACACACCCGTTTCGATCATCCCCTTCTACGCGGGGACACTCTGTACGTTTGCGCACATAGAGAAATAATGTTTTATGCAAACGTCATAGGCCGTTCAGGCTACGGTCTTTGACGGAGTTCAAATCGCGGCGTCAGCCCTTATGGAGGCAAGTCTGGATAGAGGGGGCCGGGCCTCATATGGATGCTAAGAGTTCACGTATTGCCGACGCCTTCCAAACGATTCCGAGATCTGACTCGGGGTTTACGCGACTATGAATCCCAAGGAACCTCCAGACAGGCCCGGAAAACGCAGACGAACCGCCACCGGCCATCGTCAGCCATCACCCCTGTTTTCGGCGCAATTCGGAACGGGGAATTAACAGGGAACGTATCAGGGCGCGCATGCGCTACGGGCCGACCGACCGAGGAAATCAGGCGACCTTTTTTTCATCGGCGGGCGGCTGAGGTGGATCCTCTTGTGGCTGCTTATCGCGTGCTCCGGCTTTCCGTTGCCGTTTGTCTTCTTGCTTCTGCTTCCTGGCTAGGTCTCTCTGACGCTTCGCGAACGCGTAGTTGGGTTTGGCCATTTGCCGTCCGGGTGAGCCCCATTGATTTCGCGCGTCGGAAAATCAAATAATCAAAAGTCCGAAGGGAGCTGTAGCGCGTAGACGCAATCATGGACGCGCGGCGCGAGAATCATACAGGTACCCTGCTCCGCCACTCTTGCTACATTCGAGACGTGCGGATAGTTGTACTCGCGTTCACAGCGTGAGTCAAATCACCAAACGTTTTAGCGATCACTAAATTTGTTTGGCGATTGCTAAACGGGAAACAAGGTTTCGCACTCGCAGCTGGCCGTATGACGGTGCCTTCGCCGGGGCAACTAGGTACTGTAGAAACTCTCGTCCAGCAATAGTAATAAACAAGAGAGTCTCTTTTCGTAAGTAGCGGCTTCGCTTCTACGTCCGCATGAGCGGGGCAATCATGTAGGGAAGCCCCACGCACTTCGGCGCCACGTAAGTCTTAGTGACAAATCTTTGAGCGATTTCCTTCTTGACAGCCTCCTGCCGTCATGCCTTTCTCCGCCTGAGCGACTTTGTCCAGCGCATTAATTAAGGTCCGCTCCGTGTCGAGCACTGCCAAAGAGTCGGCTACCCCGTTGTCGAACCGCAAGCGAGCAAGTTCGGACGCCTCTTTACTGAGGAGCGCAACAGGGAAACAGCAGGGAATTGTTTTTGGACCCTACCGTTACCCGAGGATCATGCGCACTTTGTGGACTTGACCATCATCCGCGAGCGGAACGCGCGTCACGCCCTCTGACAACGTCTTGCCGTCCAGTTCGGCGCTAGCGACTCCACGGTTGACGCCACGGGGGTTCTCGACGGCAATCTCGTAGCGCGCAGAGCGATATTTAAAGACGATCTCGAACCGAGGCCACTCCTTGGGTATGCAGGGGGCGAGGAGCAGGAACGCTCCCTGTAGACGAAAGCCGAGGATCCCTTCGAGGCCGGCCCGGTACAGACACCCGGCCGAGCCGGTGTACCAGGTCCATCCGCCGCGCCCGACGTGCGGAGCGACGGAATAGACATCGGCGGCGACGGCGTAGGGCTCGACCTTGTAGCGCTGCACGTCTGCTCGCGTGCTCGTGCGGTTGATCGGATTCATGAGCGAGAACAGCTCGGCGGACTTGTCTCCCCGGCCGAGGGCGGCAAAGGCATGCACCGACCACGTGGCCGCATGGTTGTATTGGCCGCCGTTTTCCCGGATTCCGGGCGGATAGCCCTTGATGTATCCGGGATCGAGCGGCATCCGATCGAAGGGCGGCGTGAACAGCAAGGCCAGACCGTCGCCGTGATTAATGAGCTGTTCGTCCACGGCGGCCATGGCGCGCAGGGCACGAGCGGGATCGGCCGCCCCGGAGATCACGCCCCAGGACTGCGCAATCGAGTCGATCCGGCATTCGCCGCTAGTGGACGAGCCCAATGGCGTCCCGTCGTCGTAATAGCCGCGCCGATACCAACCCCCATCCCAACCATTTTGCTCAAGAGCGTTCTGCAGCGCCGCCATATGGGCTCTCCAGTGCGCGGCGCGCGCGCGCTCATCGCGCGTCTCGGCCAAAGGTGCGAACGCCGCAAGCGTCGCGTGCAGGAACCAGCCGAGCCACACGCTCTCGCCTTTGCCCATTTCGCCGACCCGGTTCATGCCGTCGTTCCAGTCGCCAGTGCCGATCAACGGCAAGTCGTGTTCGCCGACAGCGAGGCTCTGATCGAGCCCGCGCGCACAGTGCTCGAAAAGTGTTGCGCTCTCGTCCGCGATCGCGGGCTGGAAGTAGGCATCGTGCTCGCCGGACTGCAGCGCCTGGCCTTCGAGAAATTGAATTGGCTCGTCCAGCACCGCGATGTCGCCGGTCGTCTCGACATAGTGTGCAGCGGCGTGGGCGAGCCATATCCGGTCGTCTGAAACGCGTGTGCGGACGCCCTGGCCGGAGGGCGGCAACCACCAGTGCTGGACATCGCCTTCGACGAATTGCCGGGCCGCGGCGCGCAGGAGATGCTCGCGCGTCAGCGCCGGTCGCGACAGGGCGAGCGCCATTCCGTCCTGGAGCTGATCGCGGAAACCGTAAGCGCCGCTCGCCTGATAGAACGCCGATCGCGCCCACATGCGGCAGGCGAGCGTCTGATAGAGCATCCAGCGATTCAGCATGATGTCCATGGACCGGTCCGGCGTTTTCACCTGAACCGCGCCGAGCACATCGTCCCAATACCCGACGACCTCGCGCAGGACCGCGTCGAGATCCGCCGCCCGGTAGCGAGCGATCAAGGATTGCGCATCGGCCGCTGTCGCTGCTTCGCCGAGGAAGAAGACGATTTCCACAGTGCCGCCCGGCTTGAGTTCGACCGGGGATTGAAGAGCGCCGCAGGGATCGAGGCCGGCACCAACCCGCTGTGAGAGAAGTGCTTCTCCCGCAAGCGCGGCCGGGTTGTCGAGGGTGCCATTACGCCCCAGGAATTCCCGCCGGTCGCCGGTCCACGCTGTCTGTCGTCCTCCCAGGTCCGCAAAGGCGACACGGGAACCGAACGTCATGTTCCAGGGGTTGCGCGCAAGCATCGCGCCAGTCTCCGGATCGAGTTCCGTCACGACCGAAAGTGCTGACGCGCCGCGGGACGGGCCGAGCACCCACTCGACATACGCCGTGACCGAAAGCCGCCGGGATCGGCCCGACGTGTTCCGGATCGTCAGCCGAGAGATCTTGATCGGATCATCGAGCGGCACGTATTGGAGGAGATCGAGCGCGATACCGTGTGCGGTGTGCTCGAATCGACTGTAGCCCTGGCCGTGCCTGGCGGTATACGGCGCGGCCTCGTCACGGATCGGCAGCGCCGTCGGTCCCCATAGCTCGCCGGACTCCTCGTCGCGCAGATAGAGGACCTCGCCCGGCCGATCGGTGACCGGGTCGTTCGACCAGGGCGTGAGCTGGTTCTCGCGACTGCTGATCGACCAGGTGTAGCCGCTGCCCTCGACCGCGACTTGAAATCCGAACGAGGGATTGGCGACGACATTGATCCATGGGGCCGGCATCGACCGCCCGGCACCGAGCATCGTCACATACTCCCGTGCGTCGGCGGCGAATCCGCCGAGCCCGTTGAAGAATTCAAGGTTCTGCGGTACCGGAAGGGCCTGCGACACGTCCGCAGATGGCACGCGCCTCGGCGGCGGCGCGGCGATGGCGTCCGCTTCCTGGAGATGGTTGAGCTGTTCCGATAGCGTTCCGTGTCGTCCGACGAACCAGAGTCTCCAGGGCGATCTGAAGGTCCTGGATATAGGAGGATGCCCGTTCGTTCAGGATCACGAGATCGACGGCGAGATGCTTCATCCGCCAGTATTCATGGGCTCGCAGCAACTGGCGGACGATGGCGACGTCTTCGATGTTGTCGATCCGCACCAGAATGATCGGGATGTCGCCGGAAATCCCCTGAGTCCAGAGTGCGGCCGGCCCGCCGCCACCACGGCGTATGGCGTCTGAAGACGGACGCATCGACGGATCGGCGTAAAGCACGGGGCCTGCGAGACGCTGAAAGAGGCTCGCCTGATCCCGATCGACGCCGAGATGGCTCAACTGCACTTGCACCTGGGTCCACGCCAATGTGGCCGCGCGGTCGAAGGCCGTCGCGTCGTGATGCTTGTCGGCCAGATCCAGCACGTCGCTACGGGACGACGCGACAACCGTCCAGAAGGCGATGCGCACCGTCCTGCCCGGCGGAACCCGCACGCGGTGGCGAAGCGCGAAGATGGAATCGAGAACGGTGCCGACGGTATTGGAAAGCGGCCGGCCATCCATTACGGCGATCGGCGCTCGAACTTCGCGTCCACGGCCGAGGAAACGGGCCCGGTCGGTTTCGATCTCCGGCTCGCCCACTGCCTCGCCTTCGACGACGGCAAGATGTGCCGCCCAGATTTCGGGCTCGGCGGGCGAGCGACGACGCCGCGTCGCCAGGATGGTGCCGATCTTGGCGAGATATTCTGTTTGCACGAAAAGTTTGGAAAAGACCGGGTGCGTCGTGTCGGCGGCGGGCGGCGCCAGCACCAGCTCTGCGTAGGAGGTGAGCTCGATGTCCCGGGTCCGGGGTCCCGCATTCGCGACAGATACGCGGCGGACTTCGGCGTTGTCCTCCGGCGAGACGACAACGTCGAAGGTCGTGGTGATCGTTCCGTCGCGCCGGGCGAACTCGGCGCGATCCTCGGTGAACGTGACCTCGTAACTGTCCGGTTCGACGCCGCTCGGCTGATAGCCCGCGGACCACAGCTCGCCGCTCTCCACGTCGCGCAGGAACACGTAGCCGCCCCAGTCGTCGCGGGTGACGTCTTCGCGCCAGCGCGTGATCGCAGAATCGCCCCAGCGACTGTATCCGGAACCGGCGCCCGTCAGCATCACCGTATACCGGCCGTTCGAAAGCAGGTGCGCCTGCGGCGTGGCGCCGTGCGCGGAGCGGAGCCGCCGCACCGCAGGGAGCTCCAGGTCGCGGACCGTCGCTGCCGTCTCGACTTCCTCCGCCCTAGGATGAGCTACCGCGACATCGCGCGGCGTGCGTTCCTGCAACAGAAGTTCCGTCGCCTGCACGATTGGCTCGGCATGAAACCGTGCCCGCATCTTCCCATCGAGGAGACCGTTGGCGATGGCGACTACCGTCATGCCCTGATGGTGCGCCAGGAAGGCGCGGATAATTGCGACGTCTTTCCCCTCGGGCAGGCGCGTGCTCGTGTAATCCAGCGCCTCGTAGAAACCATAGCGGCCCCGCGCGCCCAGGGCGGTGAGTCGGACGAAGTTACGCGCCGCCGCGCCTGGATCAACCATGGCCGCGAGCGCCGTCGCGTAGGGCGCGACGACGGCGTTCTGGCTAAGGCCGCGTTTCAAACCCAGACCCGGGACTCCGAAGTTCGAATATTGATAGGTGAGTTCCAGATCGCGGACGTTGTAGGCGGATTCCGAAATTCCCCAGGGTACACCGAGCGCAGCGCCATAAGTGATCTGCCGGCGGACGACGAGACGGCTCGTCTGTTCGAGCAGGCTGCCGGCTGGTGCGCGCATGACGAGCGACGGCATCAGATACTCGAACATCGATCCCGACCAGGAGACGAGCGCCGCGCCGCGTCCGATCGGCGTGACGGCGCGCCCGAGCCGGAACCAGTGCCGCGAGGCGACTTCGCCCTTGGCGATTGCCATGAAACTCGCAAGGCGCGCCTCGGAGGCGAGCAGGTCGTAGCAGCTCGGGTCGAGAATGCCCTCCGCGGCCCGATAGCCGATCGAGAGGAGCTTGCGCTCTGGATCGAGGAGAAAGCCGAATTCCATCGCGCCGACCATGGCCCGCGCCGTCTCCTCGAGCGTCGCCAGGCGCCGTTCCAGGGAGTGGGCGGCGTCGGCGCTCTGTGTAACGTCGCGACGGTGACTCTCGATCGCCCCTAGAGTCGCCTCGGCCCAGAACAGCATTTCGGCGCTGGCATCGTCGCCTCGTTCGTTGGCCAGCGTTCGGGCGATGTCGACCATGGTCGCGGCCTGACGTGCGAACTCCTCCAGTCGTGCAGCGATAGCCTCCGGTGGCAACCGGTCTTGACGGAACGCCGCGGCCAGCGCATCGAGTGCATCGCCAAGCTGGTGCCGCGTGATCGTCTGTGTCCGCCGGTCGTCGGGAAGTCCGTGCAAGGTTTCGCGCGCGAGGTTCAGGCCGTCTTCGATGCCGGCAAATAGCTCAGGACCTGCCATCGGGCGGCCGATCCATTCCCGACAAGCATTCGCAAGAGCGATCAGGTGTCCAGCCAGATTGCCGCTATCCACCGAAGAGACATATTGCGGGTCCAACGGGCGAAGATTCTGCGTGTCGTACCAGTTATAGAAGTGGCCGCGGAACCGCTGCAGGTCGCCCATGGTCGCGAGTGTCGCTTCCAGCCGGTCTACGGTCTCGGTCGTCCCGGCCCACCCGAAGTCGCGGGCGCTGACCGCGGCGAGCAGGTAAAGGCCGAGATTGGTGGGAGAGGTCCGGTGCGCGACTGTCGGCTTCGGGTCTTCCTGGAAATTGTCCGGCGGGAGCATGTGATCTGTTGCCGTCACGAAAGTCTCGAAGAAGCGCCAGGTGCGGCGCGCGACCAGCCGCAAAGCGCGGGCGTCTGCATCCGAGACCGGCAGGCGCCCCGCCACGAGCGGCGACAGGCTCGTCCATCGAGCGATGGCCGGCGATGCGATCCAGACGATCACGAACGGCGCCGCCACCGCCCAGGCGTCGTTCCCGATCCACCAGACGACGATTGCCGCAACGATGCCGATGGCGACGCCACCATTCATCTGCCTATAGAACCCGAGGAGGTCGAGCCGCGGGCTTACCATCGCCTGACCTGCGGTGACCCAGTCGAGCAGATGCCGGTGGCTCACGAGCAGCCGAAATAGCGTTCTCCCGATTGCATCGGCCATCAACCATGCTTGATGGGCGAGGAACACGACCAGCAATGCGGTCTGCGACAAGGCGAGCCGAACATCCGCGGCGAGACCGCGCAGGTGGCTGCGTGTCGTGACTCGGGCACGTCGCGGCACGATCGCGGCGAGAACGGGGAGCAGCGTCGACAACGCAATCGTCGACAGGACGAAGCCGGTCCAGACGACTGCGGCCTGCAGGGGCAGCGCCCATCCCGCCAACAAGGCGACGACGCTCGCCGGCGCCGACAGCGATCGCCGCAGGTTATCCAGCATCTTCCAGCGGCCGATCAGGGGCAGCGCGCTCGCGCGCTGACGATCGCTCGCGCTCCGATCATCCGCGGAGGCGTGGCCGCGACCGAGAATCCACGGCAGCAATTGCCAGTCGCCGCGCGCCCAGCGGTGCTGGCGTGCGGCGGCGACGTCGTAGCGTGATGGAAACTCCTCGACGACCTCGATATCGGAAACCAGGCCGGCGCGGGCGAAGGTCCCCTCGAAAAGGTCGTGACTGAGCAGCGTGCTTTCGGGCACGCGGCCGTCGAGCGCGGCTTCGAAGGCATCCACTTCGTAGATGCCCTTGCCGGTATAGGAGCCTTCGCCGAAGAGATCCTGATACACGTCGGACACGGCAGAGGCGTAAGGATCGATGCCGCTCATGCTGGAGACGATGCGCTGGTAGAGCGACCCCTCGCGACCGATTGGCAGCGAAGGCGTAATGCGCGGCTGCAACACGCCATAGCCTTCGACGACGCGTCGGGTGCCGGCATCAAACCGCGGATGGTTGAGCGGGTGCGCCATCTTGCCGACCAGCCGGCGGGCCGTTTCCCGCGGCATCCTGGAATCGGCGTCGAGTGTGATGACGTAACGGACGCCGGCAGGCGGCGCGGGAGGTAGGGTGTGAGGCGGTCCACCGACAGCTACGAAGGTCGTATCGGTCGCGCCGCGGAGCAGCCGGTTCAACTCGTGGAGCTTGCCGCGCTTGCGTTCCCACCCGATCCACCGCCTCTGCCCGTCGTTCCAGACCCGCCGGCGATGGAGCAGCAGGAAGCGGTCCCCGCCGGCACCCTGTCCATAACGGCGATTCAGGCGGGCGATACCCGCGGCGGCAGCGTCGAGGAGCGCGTCATCTCCTGCAACGGTCTCGGTCGCGGCGTCCGCCCAGTCCGAGAGCAGGGCGAAATGCAGCTCGTCCTCCGGACTTGCAAGGTGGTGGATCTCAAGACGCTCGATTTGCTCTTCGAGAGCGGCCTGGGTCGTGAGAAGGATCGGAACGGCGACCATCGTGCGCAGGTGCGACGGTACGCCGTTGCGGAGCTCCAGGCCCGGCAGGATCGTCGCGCCGAGCCCTCTCGTGACGCTGCGGTTCACGAGCGCCATCGCGGCATCGATCGACGGGATCAGCCCGAGAAACGCGAGGAGACCAAGCCACAGGCCGGTGATTCCCGCTTCGGCCAGCGCAAACACCGGCAAGGAAAGAAGGATCGCAGCGATCATGATGACGCTGCCGATATAGCCGCCGATGCCGATCCGTGCATTGAAACGACCGAGCCAGCTCCGTAAGGGAGCGCGAAATCCGACGGTCGCCTCGAACGTGCGACGCCCCCCGCCAATCAGGTAATAACCGGGATCGCGCTTGCGGCCGTTTGGATCGCGCTCGCCGCGATGAACACCGTCGCCCTGTGCCTGATGCTCCGGATTGTTTGCGGCCAGTAGAGCCGCTCGCGCAATCTCCAGTTCCATCAGTTTCGAGCCCCGCGCCAGCTCCTCGATCGCGCTGCGGTAAAGATTGCGCGTCGGAAAATCCATATTCGCGAAGTCGCTGCCAGAGCGCAGCGTTTCGTCGACGAGACTGACGCTCTCGACCAGCTCCGCCCAGTCGACGTCGGAGGTCAGGCGCATGCTCGTGATGATGTTGCGCACCGTCACGTTCGTCGCACCTTCTTTTTGGTGCTCGTTCCGGACGATCTCGTCGGCGGTTGTTCCCTGTGCCGCGAGGCGCTCCTCGAGCCACATCAGAGCTCGCGTGACCTTCGGATCCTGCTCCCGCAGCCGTTGCACGAGCTGGACAGCGAAGGCCCCCGGCAAGGGTGCCTGTTCGTAATGCTGAAAGACCGAGCGGATCGGCTCGGCCGGGTGCGCGTTCACGCCCAGGAGCCGGTCGGCCAGGGCGTCCGCTTCCCGGCGTGCGGCTCGGCCGGTCACGATGCGCTTGGCTCCTCGTCGCAGATTCTCCACGAGCACGATCCGCAGCGTGATCGCGACCGCCCATAACTCTCCGATCGTCAGCGGCTGAACGCGCTGGTAGGCGCGCACGAACCGGCGCAGCATCTCGGGGTCGAAGCGGCTGTCCATATGAGCGACAAAGGCCCAGGCCACGCCGAAGACCTGCGGATAGCCGGCGAAAGGTCCGGTGGTCAACTTCGGCAACTGCCGATAGTAGCCAGGTGGCAGATCGTCGCGAATTTCGCGGATCTGCCCTTCGACGAGATGGTAGTTGTCGAGCAGCCACTCGGCGGCCGGTGTAATGGCACGACCCGCGCCGACCGCACTTGCGATGGCGCGATAGGCTTCGAGCAGAACCGATTCGTTGTCCCTCAGTCGAACGGCGAGGGATCGCCCGGTCGTCGGCCTCGCGGTGACGGGTTGGGCCGCTGCAAGGCTCTCGGCATGCTGCTCGAGACGCTCGATACTGAAGAGCTCCTCGCGGATAGACTCTTCGTTATCCCACGGTGCAGCCTGCGACCCGCGCCCGAAGGTGCGAAGAATTACCGATTTCATCTTCCGTCCTGGCCGGTATCTACTGGCCGCGGTGAACTACCGCGAGATTATGCGTCGCCGCTTCATCCTGGGCTCAACGCAGCCGCAAGTGATCCTGGCCCGGATTCAGGAAAATATCGAAGCCTTGCGCCAGTCATCCTTGCCTTACCAGATCTCATTTAGCACCGGGATCGTCCAGTGTGATCCCTCGTCTGATTTGACCTTGTCCGATTATCTTGCACTGGCGGATAAACAGATGTACGAGCAAAAGAAAGGACGATAAAAAGTAAGGCATCTCGGATCAATTCTCAAAGTCCGTACTGAATCGTCCTGACTTTAAGAGCCGCATTCCATGAGATTGGTTTCCCGAGCTCTTTAGTCAGAGATTCGCGCATCACCTCGCAGACCGTTCCACCCATGCCCGCAAGCTTTGCGAGCATCGGCGCCCATCGCGGTCTGATTTAGTAATTCGCCACCCACCGGGTGGCAATCTTGACGAGCCGATCATCATGCCATGGCTCGGCTACCCCGGTGTAGTGGACCTCAGGCCCCCCCACGAACCGAGTTCGTGCGGAGCAACACTCACTGAATTGGCTGGATGGCGTAGTAGCCGCAACGAAGTTTTTGTACCTCCCCGATGATATCTACCAGTAAGGCGGGGTCACATTTTGTTTCCTTGCATCGAGCCACCACGGCACCGGCGGTGCTTTGCAGACAGCTCATTAGCGCGTCCTGCGGGATCGCTTGCGCGGCGGGATTTCTACGCTGCGCGTTATACCGTTCGATTTCGGCAAGATTACCTTCCCGAACAACTGCATGCGCTGCGATCCACGACACTACAGGCAACGGAATCATCATAGGTTTTCTTAACCATCCTCCGGCATTCATCGCTGGAGGCGCAAATACTGAGGGATTGCTCGTACCAAGCTTTAAGGGTTAATGATTCGGCCGGTTCGGGTTGAATCATTGAGCCTTGTTTGGCGGCAAAATCTTCCCGAACGATCTTCGCGGTGACGTCGCCAAGCTTCGTCATAACATGGGCGTTGCAGTAGCCTACAAGGGCTAATAACGCGAGCCCGCCTTCGTCATTTGTCCCGGTGGCTGCGTTGAAATCTGCCACGTACTGAGCGATTGCGGAATCCTTGGTTGGTGTGACTAGCCGGCCAAAACGGGGATCCTGCTTATCCAGCTTAATCGTATACTCCGCACAAAGGTCGCTGGCTTTCGGATACCAGTCTTGCCCGGCCGCCAACACCTCGGGAAGTGCCACACAGGGACACAACAGGGCAACGGCGATTAGAAGTCGTTTTAACATCCATCCGCCGTCAACACAAACCCCGCCGAAGCGGGGTCTGCGTATTTACGACTCAACTGCATGTGGCGGAATATTCAAGATCTATGACGGCCACATTGATTCCACGGTGGATACTACCCGTGCCGTTCGATGCGCCGCTCAGTGCACCGCGAGCCTTTTCGCTGGCGCTACCGTTTTCTTCGGCAGCGTGAGTTCCAGCACGCCGTCGTTGTACTTGGCTTTGGCGGTCGCTTCGTCGACCTCCTGACCGAGCGTGAACGCGCGCTGGATCTTGCCGTAATAGCGCTCAGCGCAAAGCAACGTCTCGCCGTTCTTGACGTCTTTTTCGTGCGTCACTTCCTTTTCGTGCTTCACTTCCACGGATACCGCAATTTCATTGCCGTCAATAGTTATGCTGATCTCTTCCTTCTTGACGCCGGGCAATTCGGCCAGCACTTGATACTCCTGGTCGTTCTCGGTTACGTCCATGCGGAATTGCGCGGGCGCAGGCGCACGCGCCACGGGCGCACGCGTCTCAAGATTAGGCAGCCACACGGGGACGCCACGGTACATGTTCTCGAATGCATCCTCGAGCGCATTAAAGCGTGTGATGTTTAGCATTTCGTTCTCCTATGAAAATTCAAACTAATCGGCGGTGAATGACCGTGCATCCGTTGCCCATTCAGCAGTACTGGGAGGCCATCGCGACTATCAAGTCCCATCCATCTGACTGCCAGCACCAGCGGTAAGATACCGACTAGTCGCTACTAGAAGCAGGTGCTATGATACTGACCGGTCACTCTCTTGTCAAGTAGAGATTGCACATGACCAAAATCGCCAAGACCAATGGGCAATCGCAGGAATTGGCGTTATCCGAGTCCGTGGTGCCAGCGTGGGTAGTGCCATCCCCGTCGACCCAGAGCGCGACCAGGTCTAGCGTCAAGACAAGAACCCGCCGTCTGGGTTTCCCCGGGTATTCCGAACACGTTCGATAGGCGCGAAGATGATATCGGAGGTGGCAGATGGAGAGAAGACGGTTCAATGCGGAGTTCAAGCGTGAGGCGGTAAAGCTGACGACCCAGCGGGAGCTCGAGAGCTCGGGTGGCGCAGGAACTGGGGCCAGAGAAGCTACGGGCCTTCGGACCTATTGGACTCAACCGGCCCTGACTTCGTGGAAGGGAAAATTCAAGGCCAGCTAGGGTAGTATAGGGGATGAGTGCTCCAACTCGACAAAGGAAGCCTCTCGGGGTAAGACGGACCCTCTCCGATCTGGCATTTGTGTTCGAGTTACGGCCCTGCGCCAATCGCGGGGAAAATAGTGGCAGATTCACCAACGATATCGGCGGCGGTGGCGCCCGCGGCCTGGCCCACATCGGCGTGATTCAGTGGCTGACCGAAAACGGCTACGATATCCGCTCGATCGCGGGCTCCTCCATGGGCGCGCTCGTCGGAGGAATTTACGCTACGAGCAAACTCGAAGTTTATACCGAGTGGGTGTCGGCGCTCGAGCGCATGCAGGTGGTGCGCTTGCTCGATCCGGCATTCGGCCGCACCGGGCTTTTCAAGGGTGAGCGCATCATCGGCGTACTACGCAAGCTGATCGGTGATTTCGCCATCGAGGATCTACCGGTATCGTTCACCGCGGTCGCAACCGACCTCGAGTCCGGCGAGGAGGTGTGGTTGCGCGAGGGCAAGCTGTTCGACGCCATCCGCGGCTCGATCGCAACCCCCCTGATCTTCACGCCCTTTCAATACGGCAGTCGGAGGCTGCTCGACGGCGCCTTGGTGAATCCGGTTCCGATTGCGCCCACTCTCAACGACACGACCGAGCTCACCGTCGCGGTCAATCTGAGCGGCCCCATCGAGTTGAGGCCATCTCCGCTCCCGAGCGCGTCGATCCCCGACGGCAATGCCTATCGGAAGCGCATCGGTGCCTTCATCGAGAGCCTGCACCTCTCCAAGGCGCCGGCCGCGCCTGCGCACGGGATCTTCGATATTGCGTTCGCATCCATGGAAGCGATGCAGAACACGATCGCACGCCTCAAGCTCGCCGCATACTCACCTGACGTAACGGTAGAGATACCGCGCAATGCGTGCGGCTTTCATGAGTTCTGGCGCGCGAAGGAGTTGATCGCCCTTGGCCGCGAACGTACCGCGCAAGCATTTGCGGCGACCGGGCACTGACGAACTCTTCGGGCCGTCGTTGAATATTGCTTAGCCCAGCTCGATACTCCTACGAACAATGCCCGTTTCTCACCGTTTGGTGTTATTTCCGGAAACCTATCGCGCGAGGGGCGCCGCCAATTCCCAGAAGTGCCCAGATTTGCCCTCTACGGGAGCTGACCGGGACTCGAACCTACAGTCAATGAACGTCCGGTATTGGCCGAAACGAGCCACTGGCCAATGTCGGCTCGCGACCCAAAGCGGACGTTCGAGCTGAAAGCCTGATTTGTGGACCAGCGCTTCCTTTCCTTGCTTCCGGAGGTGCTTCAAAAAGTCGTAGCCGACGCAGAAAATCTTGCGGGTAGCCCGGTCGTCGTCCGGTCTGGCGACGCGGCGAGTGAATTCGACGACATAGAGCTTCGCCCTCGCGATGAGGCGGGCATTGCCCACGCCGTCATCACTTACCGTGGTGACTCGATCACCCGCTGTGCACTCGTGCACGAGGTTTTACACATCAAGCGCTATTGGCTCGAAAACGTGCCGGTGCTGCGCTTCCCGGTCACCTCTCGTTTCGGGTTCGAGGCCCGTTTGATCGAGGAGCTGCTCGAGCATCTGGTCATCGTCCCGGAGGAGCGCAAGTTTGTTTCAACCGAGAGCGATGCCCACTGGAGCGCTGTCCTCGATCAAAAAATAAGAGAGATTTCGCCACTCTCGGCTAATCGGTCTGATGCCGAGAGAGCCGCGCTTCAGCGCAACGTATACCGAGCTATGTTCGATATTGCGCTCCTCCATCTCGACAACAGGCTTCTATACGAGCGACTTGGCA
>VBCJ01000198.1 GCA_005884335.1 Betaproteobacteria bacterium
CGGACATCGTCCAGCCGGGCCACGTGTTCCCGCTCATCGCGCAGACGGGAGGGGTGCTGGTGCGCGCCGGGCACACCGAGGCCTGCTGCGACCTGGTGCAGCTCGCCGGACTGCATCCGGCGGGGGTGCTGTGCGAGATCATGAAAGACGACGGAAGCATGGCGCGACTTCCCGACCTGATCGAGTTCTCGAAACATCACGCGCTCAAGATCGGCTCGATCGCCGATCTCATCCACTTCCGGAGCCAGAACGAATCGCTCATCAAGCGCGTGACCGAGCGCGTGATCGAGACGCGCTTCGGGCCGTTCCGGCTCATCGCCTACCTGGAGAAGATCAGCGGAGAGACCCAGCTTGCGCTCGTCCGCGGCGAGATCGTGCCCGACAAGGAAACGCTGGTGCGCGTGCACGCGCCGCTCTCCGTGCTCGACCTGGTCGAGGCCGGCCCGCGAGCGCACTCCTGGTCGGTGGCGGACGCGCTCGAGCGCATCGCCGCCGAGGGCAAGGGCGTCATGGTGCTCCTCAACTGCGCGGAGAGCGCGTCCCAGCTGATCGAGCGCGTCGCATCGCCCGAGCGGCCCGAAGGGCCGTCCAAGATGGATTTCCTCACGTACGGAATCGGCGCGCAGATCCTGCGCGATCTCAGGGTTGGCAAGATGCGCCTCATGGCCTCGCGGCGCAAGATGCCGAGCATGGCCGGGTGGGAGCTGGAGATCGCGGGCTACGTCGAAAAGGCCGCCAGGGCGCGGGACGGCTGATGACGGAAATCGAGCCCGACTCGAGCGG
>VBCJ01000199.1 GCA_005884335.1 Betaproteobacteria bacterium
AGCGCCGCTCGCGCTGCAGAAACTCGCCAACACGGAAAAATACGACGCGCTGATCGCGCTCGGCGCGGTGATCCGCGGCGAAACCCGTCATTTCGAGACCGTCGCGAACGAGTCTGCGTCGGGGCTCATGCAGGTGCAGCTCGACAGCGGCGTCCCGGTCGCAAACGGAATTCTCACCACCGACACCGAGGAACAGGCGAAGGCGCGCGCG
>VBCJ01000200.1 GCA_005884335.1 Betaproteobacteria bacterium
GAGCTCGCGCTGCAAGGCTTGTACGCGTGGCAGCTCGGGGGCGACAACGCCGCCGGCCTTCAGTCCCAGTTGGCGGAATCAAAGAGCTTTGGTAAGGCCGACGCCGAGTACTTCGCGCGGCTCCTGCAAGGCACGATAGCGGACGCCACCTCGCTCGAGGGCCTGATCGCGCCCTTGCTCGATCGCAAGTTGAAGGAGCTCTCGCCGGTGGA
>VBCJ01000201.1 GCA_005884335.1 Betaproteobacteria bacterium
AGCCGCGCGTCGATCTCGGCGTGCGGCTGCGCGGCCTTGCGCGCAGCGCGATCGATGTCTCCGACGGCCTGCTCGCCGATCTCGGCCATATCCTGGAAGCGTCCCGCGTAGGCGCGGAGCTCGCCTGGGACAGCCTCCCGCGGGCGAGGGCGATCGCCGGCTGCCCGGACAAGGCGCTCGCCGACGATTGCCTGCTCGCCGGCGGCGACGATTACGAGCTGCTGTTCACCGCGTCGAAGGTCAAGCGCGCGCAAATCGAAGCCGTGGGAAGGGACCTCGAAATCCCTCTCGCCCTCATCGGTGCAGCCGTTCCGGGCGAGCCGGTGGCGAGGTTGCGCGACGCCCGGGGCAAGCTCGTTTCCAGTCCGCGCAAGGGCTTCGATCACTTCGCATGATCCTGCGGCCCGCCCCCGGCTTCGTCTTCGCCCACCCGGCGCATTTCATCGCGCTCGGGTTCGGAACGGGGCTCGCCCCGCTCGCCCCGGGCACCGCGGGCACGCTGCTCGCGTTTCCGCTTTTCATCTTGCTCGATCTCTGGCTCCCGCCGCTCGCCCTCTTCGGCGTCATCGTCGTTTTCTTCGGGATCGGAGTCTGGGCGTGCGGGCGCACCGGGCGCGATCTGGGCATCGCCGATCACAGCGCAATGAACTGGGACGAGGTGGTCGCGATGCTTCTCGTGCTGATGCTCGCGCCCTCGGGCTGGGCATGGTGGGGGTTCGCGTTCTTCGCGTTCCGCTTTTTCGACGTGGTCAAGCCGCCGCCGATCCGTCACATCGACCGCGCGATGAAAGGTGGGCTGGGCGTGATGTTCGACGACACCGTCGCCGCGTTCTATACCCTGGTCCTCATCGCCGTCGTGAAACGGGTCCTCGGCTGATGGCTCGCGATGCGCTCAAGCTGCTCGCGAGGCGGATCGGCGCCCGATTGAAGAAGCGCAGCCTGAAGCTCGCCACGGCCGAGTCCTGCACCGGCGGCTGGATCGCCCAGGCCGTGACTTCCGTGTCGGGAAGCTCCGGGTGGTTCGACCGCGGCTTCGTGACCTACTCCAACGAAGCCAAGAAAGAGCTGCTCGGCGTGCGCGAGCGGACTCTGTCGCGGCACGGCGCGGTGAGCCGGGAAACCGCGAAGGAAATGGCGGCCGGGGCGCTCGCTCGCAGCCGCGCGCAGGTTTCGATCGCCGTGACCGGCGTCGCCGGGCCGAGGGGCGGTACGCCGACGAAACCCGTCGGCACGGTGTGTTTCGCCTGGTCGCGGAAACGGGGCGCGATGGAGAGCGTCACCCGGCGCTTCCGGGGCGGCCGGGAGAGGGTGCGCCGGCAGTCGGTAGTTTTCGCGCTGAAAGGTCTGCTCGAGAGACTGGAGGAGACAGAATGAATTCGTTTTTGCGCTGCGTTGCAGCCGTGCTGGCGCTCTGCGCCGCAGCACCGGCCCTCGCGCAGGGCGCGGAGGAGAAAGACAACATTGCCGGCCCCTACGTTCCCACGCCCTGGGTGATCGTGGACGAGATGTTGAAGCTCGCCGGCATCCGCGGCGAGGACGTGGTCTACGACCTCGGTTCGGGAGACGGGAGGCTGGTGATCACGGCGGCCAAGCGCTTCGGCGCGCGCGGGGTCGGCGTCGAGCTGCAGACCGAGCTCGTCGAATTGGCGAGAATCGGCGCGAAGCACGAAGGCGTGGCGGATCGCGTCAAATTCGTGCAGGGCGATCTGTTCGAGACCGACATCAAGGACGCGAGCGTGGTGATGCTGTACCTGCTGCCGCGGTTTGTCACGCGTCTCGTTCCGAGGCTGCGCGCGGAACTGCGTCCCGGCACGCGCATCGTGTCGCACGATTATCCGCTCGCCCCCTGGCCGCCCGACAGGGAGCTTTCGATGGACGTCGCGGAGAAAGAAATGATCAGCGGCACCTCCTGGACGAGACTCTACTACTACGTCGTCCCGGCGCGCGTGCAGGGCGTGTGGGAGCTCACGCTGCCCCGGGCGCTCGCCGATGCTCCGCTCGTGGTCCAGATCACGCAGGAACCCCACGCGACCGGCGGACTGATACACCACGGCAACGCCGAGCTCTTCTTGAGGGACCTGACCGTGCGGGGCGAGGGGGTCCGTTTCGGGCTCCTCTACAGGAGCCGGCTGATCGCGTTCGAGGGCACCGTCAACGGAAAGACCATGACCGGCGAAGCACGAGCGGGCAGCGTGCGGGAACCGTGGACCGCCCGTTACCTGGGGCCGCTCCAGCGCTGAAAGCGCGCGCTCCGGCGCTTGGGTCCGGCCGGCATCTGGCCTATAGTTGGGGCATGAGTTTTTCGCAGCAACCGCAGGTGCGGCCCCCCGCAGTCGCCAGGCTGTTCTATCCGGGCGATCCCCGCTCGCTCGCCGACGAAGTCGCCGCTTACCTCGACCAGACCGAGGAAACGCCTATCGCGCCCGGATTTCCCAAGGCGGTGATCGTCCCGCACGCCGGTTACATCTATTCCGGGCCGGTCGCCGCGAGCGCCTTCGATCTGCTGCGCCCGGCGCGCGGCATCGTCAAGCGCGTCGTGATCCTCGGTCCCTGTCACCGGGTTCCGGTGTGGGGCCTCGCGCTGCCGCGGGCGAAAGCATTCGATACGCCCCTCGGCCGGATCCCAGTCGACTGCGAGGCGATAGCCTCGATCCGCGTGCTGCCCCAGGTCGTGGAATCGGCGGCGACGCACGCCGAAGAGCACGCGCTGGAAGTGCAGCTGCCGTTCCTGCAGCGGGTCCTGGGCGAATTCTCGCTCGTGCCGCTGGTAGTGGGCGACGCGGCCCCGGAGAAAGTCGCCGATGTGCTGGAGCGCATCTGGGGCGGAACCGAAACGCTGATCGTGATCAGCTCGGATCTCTCGCACTACCACTCGTACGAGGCCGCGCGCGAAATCGACGGCGCCACCGTGCGGGCGATCCTCGGCTTCGACGCCGGAATCTGTCACGAGCAGGCCTGCGGGGCGACGCCGGTGGCGGGCATGCTGATCGCGGCCAAGCGCAAGGGGCTCGTGCCGAAGCTGCTCGACTGCCGCAACTCCGGCGACACCGCCGGCGACAAGAGCCGGGTCGTCGGCTACGCCTCCTTCGCGCTCGCATCCGAAAGCCCGCGCTACGGGGCGGAACACGGAAGAAAGCTGCTGCAAATCGCGCGTCAATCGATCTCCGCCGCGCTGGGCGCGGGTGGGCAGCCCGGCGCGCCGGTCGCCGAGGAGTCCTGGCTCTGTGAATCGCGCGCGAGCTTCGTCACGCTGATGCAGGGCGATGAGCTGCGCGGGTGCGTAGGCACGCTCGAAGCGCAGCGGCCGCTCGCTCAGGACGTCGCCGAGAACGCCCGCGCCGCGGCGTTCGAGGACACGCGCTTCAAGCCGGTCACGCTCGACGAATTCGAGCGCACCGGCATCGAGGTATCGCTTTTGTCGACGCCCAAACGACTCCTGTTCGAGCACCACGCCGAGCTGATTGCGCGGCTGCGCCCCGGCGTGGACGGCATCATTCTCGAACAAGGCGGGGAAGGCAAGCGCGCGACCTTCCTGCCGCAGGTCTGGGAGGGGTTGCCCGATCCGGGGCAGTTCATCGAGCACCTCAAGCGAAAGGCCGGGATTGCGCCGGACACCGAGCTCCGGAGCTGCCGCGTGAAGCGTTACACTGTGCTCAAGTGGCGCGAAGCGGAGTTTCGTCAATGAGCGCCGTGCCCGAAAAACCCTACATCGGCCGCTGGTGGCACGCGCTGGAAGACGGCAGGCTGCAGTGCGACCTGTGCCCGCGCGACTGCCGGCTGCACGAAGGCCAGCGCGGCGCGTGTTTCGTGCGCAAGCGCGAGCACGACATGATGGTGCTGACCACGTACGGACGCTCCTCGGGTTTTTGCATCGACCCGGTGGAAAAAAAACCGCTCAACCATTTCTACCCCGGTTCGAGCATCCTGTCCTTCGGCACCGCGGGCTGCAATCTCGCCTGCAAGTTCTGCCAGAACTGGGACATTTCCAAGTCGCGCGACGTGGACACGCTGGCCGATGCGGCAAGCCCGGAGCAGCTCGCACGCGCCGCGCTCGACTACGGGTGCCGCAGCGTCGCCTTTACCTACAACGACCCGGTGATTTTCGCAGAGTATGCGATGGACGTTGCCGACGCGTGCCGCGAGGTCGGTGTGAAGGCGGTGGCCGTGACCGCCGGCTATATGCACGATCGGCCGCGGCGCGAGTTCTATGCCAAGATGGACGCGGCCAACGTCGACCTGAAGGCCTTCACCGAGGAGTTCTATTTCCGCACTTGCAGTGCGCACCTGAAGGACGTGCTCGATACGCTCGTCTACCTCGAGCACGAAACCGAAGTCTGGTTCGAGATCACCACGCTGCTCATTCCCGGGAGGAACGACGGCGATGAGGAGATCGACGCCGAGTGCCGCTGGATCGCCAAGGAACTCGGACCCGACGTGCCGCTGCACTTTACGGCTTTCCATCCCGACTACAAAATGACCGATATTCCCCCGACGCCGGCTGCGACGCTGACGCGCGCGCGCAAGATCGCGCTGGGGCACGGTCTGCGCTATGTGTATACAGGCAACGTCCACGACCCCGAGGGCGGGTCGACCTACTGCCCGGGCTGCGGCAGCGCAGTGATCGCTCGCGACTGGTACAGCATCCTCGACTATCGGGTCACCGGGGACGGCAGGTGCAAGCAGTGCGGAGGGACGATCGCCGGGCGCTTCGAAGCGTTCAAGAAGGCTTTCGGGGCGCGGCGGATTCCGGTCCGCTTGAGCACCCGCACGGCCTAGGGTCCCGCGGCGCCCGTCCTGGGCGCGTAAACCCTTGATTCGCCTAAGGGGGTTGCTTTTCCCCGGAAACTGTATAAAACTACAGGTCAACCGCTGTCTTTGGCCGCGCGTTCAAGCGGCGAAGCACCCCTCGATCGCTGACGTGAGAGGGGCGACAAGGGGCAGATTTCTTGTTTCGGTTGCGCCGCCCGGGTGGCGCGGCGCCGGCGTCCGCTGCAACGTTTAATATGAGGGATAATCCGATGGTCAACGAAGGGAAAGTCATGGAAGAAGCCAAGGCCAAGGCCCTGCAGGCCGCTCTGGCCCAGATCGAAAAGCAGTTCGGCAAGGGTTCCATCATGAAGATGGACTCTGCGGCCGCGCAGGACGTGCAGGTGGTGTCGACCGGGTCTCTGGGCTTGGACATCGCGCTCGGGGTAGGCGGATTGCCGCGCGGCCGCGTGGTCGAAATCTACGGGCCCGAGTCCTCGGGAAAGACGACCCTCACGCTTTCGGTGATCGCCCAGGCGCAGAAGCTGGGCGGCACGGCGGCCTTCATCGACGCCGAGAACGCGCTCGACCCGCAGTACGCAGCCAAGTTGGGCGTCAAGATCGAGGAGCTTCTGATTTCCCAGCCCGACACCGGCGAGCAGGCGCTCGAGATCGCCGACATGCTGGTGCGCTCCGGGTCGGTCGACGTGATCGTGATCGATTCGGTCGCGGCGCTCACGCCGAAGGCCGAGATCGAGGGCGAAATGGGCGAGCCGCAGATGGGTCTGCAGGCGCGGCTGATGAGCCAGGCGCTGAGGAAGCTCACCTCCAACATCAAGCGCACCAACACGCTCGTCATCTTCATCAACCAGATCCGCATGAAGATCGGCGTCATGTTCGGCAATCCGGAGACGACCACCGGCGGCAACGCGCTCAAGTTCTACGCGTCGTGCCGCCTCGACATCCGGCGCATCGGCAGCATCAAGCGCGGCGACGAGGTGATCGGCTCCGAGACCCGCGTGAAGGTCGTGAAGAAC
>VBCJ01000427.1 GCA_005884335.1 Betaproteobacteria bacterium
CAAAGGCCGCCGACGCGAGGATGACCCAAAGCACGTAGGGGTCGAAGGCCAGCGCGAATGCTTGAGCTAGAACGCCCATCGCTCGAGCACGCCCCAAGGCAGCGGCACGCGCAGCACCTTGTAGAACGCGAAGTGGATCACCACTGTGGCTACGACCGCGACCAGCGCGGTGACGCGCCACGATGCGCCGAGCGCGCGCATCCACACCGCGAGGATCAGGATCCCGGTGATGTGAAAGCCGAGCGCGTCCGCGAGCAGGATGTAGGCAACGAGACCCGCCAGGATCGCGGCAACCGCGCGGCGCGGGCGCCGCCGCTGCAGCCACTGCGGCATCGCGAAGAGCGGCGCGCGCTCACGCAAGCCGGCGCGAACGAGAAGCGCGCCGCAGATTGCGAGACCGATGGCGATCAGCCCGGGAAACCACGCCGGGCCGAATTTCTGGCCCGGCATGGCGGGAAACCCCTGGATATGCCAGAGGATGACCGCGGCGAGTGCGACCAGCGCCGCGCCGGTCAAAGCGTCGTTGATCTTTATTTTGCCAACCCTACTGCCTTGAGCGCGGCTCCGAGGTTCGTGTCCGACGCGGCCATGAACTTGGCGGTTTCCTGGGGATCGGCCCAGACCACGCCGAATCCGCGGCTCGCCATGAAGTCCTTGTACTCCTTCGAGTCATAGACCTTCTTCAGGGCGGTGACGAGGGTACGCTGCGCGTCGGCGGGAATTCCCTTCGGGGCGGCAATCACACGCCAGGCTGCGATCTGCCAGTTGGTGCCGAGTTCCTGCTTGAGCGTCGGCAGGTTCGGGTACAAGGCCGGCGGGCTGCCGTCCATGATGGCGAGCGCGCGCACCTTGCCCGCGTCGATCATCGAGCGCGCCTCGGGAATGGAGCAGGGCACGACGTCGACTCCGCCGGCGACCATGTCCTGCAGCCCGGGCGCGGCGCCGTTCGACGGCACCCATGGCAGCGCGTTGGGATCGATCCCCTGGTCCTTGAGCAGGCCGGCGATCGCGAGATGCCAGATGCCGCCCTGGCCGGTGCCGGAGGCTTTCATCTTGCCCGGGTTCGACTTGATGGCCTGCAGCAGATCCTTCACCGATTTATACGGCGAATCCACGCGCACGTTGACGCCTGCGGGATCGGCGTTGACCAGGCCGATCGGCGTGTAGTCGGTGTGCTTGAGCGGCGTGAGACCCACGTGGTGCATCATCGTGATCTCGACCGTGATCAGGCCGAGCGTATAGCCGTCGGGCGCCGAAGACGCGATCGCCTGGTGGCCGACCACGCCCGAGCCGCCGGTGCGGTTCACCACGTTCACCGGCTGCTTGAGCTCCTTCTCCAGCAGGCTTGCGATGATGCGCGCCGTCGCGTCGGTGCCGCCGCCCGCGCCCCAGGGCACGATGAGCTGGATCGGGCGCTGTGGATACTGGGCAAAAGCGGACGATGCGGCGAACAGAAATGCCGCGAGCAGTAGTTTTCGCATGACCCTTCCTCCGTTCAGGTACGGGCATTGTAAACGGCTTAGCTCTCGCAAACCGGCAGCATCAACGCCTGGAGCACCTCGCTCGTCGCGCGGTTCTGCACGAATGCGGCCACCCCGAGGTTCTTCGCGTTGGCGCCGCGCAGGAGCGGCAGCGCGCGCTTCTCCTCGAGCTTCAGGCTTTCGCCGAAGCCGATCGGGCCGATCCATTCGCGCACCACGAAATCGTGCTCGAGCCGCTTGCCGCGGTTCTCGCCGGCGGCCACGTCGCTCGCGAGCTTGTTCTCGTAGGCGGCCAGGTACACCGCGGCGTTCTTTTGCTCGGCCGGATCGGTGAGCATCGCGGAAAGCTCCGCGTGGATGGCATCGGGTGCAACCGCGCGGATCGCGAGCGCGATCCTCGCGCGCGCCGGGCGGGAATTGATGCGCTTCACCTGCACGGAGAATTCGCCGTCCGACCAGCGGCGGAAGTCCCGTCCCTGCAGCAGCACCTGCGGAGTGTAGACGATCACCGGGCGCTTCATCTGCGCGAGCTTGCGTTGCCGCACGGAAAATTCGCCCTTGGCGAACGGGTCCTTCCAGC
>VBCJ01000202.1 GCA_005884335.1 Betaproteobacteria bacterium
TCGTATCCAAGCCCGGCTACGACCCCAACCTCTTCATCGACGGCATCGATCCGGCGAACTGGGACGCGCTCAACAACTCCCCGGACACGCCGCTCAACAACCGCGCGCTCACCGGACTGTACCCGCCGGGGTCGACCTTCAAGCCCTACATGGCGCTCGCGGCGCTCGAGCTCGGCACACGCACGCCGTCGCAGACGATCTTCGACCCGGGCTACTTCGTATTCGGCAACAATCGATTCCGCGACGCCACCGCCGGCGGCCACGGCGTGGTGGACATGTACAAGTCGATCGTCGTGTCCTGCGACACCTACTACTACATGCTCGCCAACGACCTCGGCATCGACAATATCGCGCGCTTCATCGGCCAGTTCGGGTTTGGAAGCCGCACCGGAATCGATATCGAAGGCGAGTTCGTGGGCGTGCTGCCCTCTCCGGAATGGAAGATAAAGCGCTTCAAGAATCCGGCGCAGCAGCGGTGGTTCCCGGGCGAGACCATCAGCGTGGGCATCGGGCAGGGCTACAACTCCTACACTCCCCTGCAGCTCGCGCAGGCCGTCGCAACGCTCGCCAACGACGGGGTGATGTTCCGCCCGCATCTCGTCGACTATATCGAGAACCCGATCACGGGCGAGCGCACTCGCGTGGAGCCCGAGGCCTCCAAGACCATAGCGCTCAAGGCCAGGAATCTGGAAATCGTGAAGCACGCCATGGTCGGGGTGAACAAGGAAGGCACGGCAGCGCGCTCTTTCGCCGGCGCGGGCTACGTGAGCGCCGGCAAGACGGGCACCGCTCAGGTCGTGGCGCTCAAGCAGGGCGAAAAATACTCGGAGGCGACGGTCCTCGAGCATTTGCGTGACCACGCGCTCTTCATCGCATTCGCTCCCGCGGAGAATCCGCGGATCGCGCTCGCCGTGCTGGTGGAGAACGCCGGCTTTGGAGCGCGCGCGGCGGCGCCTGTCGCGCGCAAGGTGCTCGACTACTACCTGCTCGGAAAGCGCGTCGAGAAGCCGACCGAACCCGTCAAGCGCACGGAAAAGCCGGTGGCGCACGCGCCCGCCCTCGGCGAGCCCACCGACGAGCCGGCGGAACCCGCGCCCGCGGAGGACGAGGCCAATGATTAGACGCCACTTCGAGCGGCTCACGGCCAAGATCGACGGGCCGCTTTTCGCCCTCGTAACCTGTCTCCTCGCGCTCGGCCTCGCCACGCTCTACAGCGCTGCCTACCAGGCGCCGGGACGAGTCGGAGCGCAAGCTCTCAACGTGCTCTTGGCGCTCGTGCTGATGTGGGTCGCCGCGCAGGTTCCGCCGCAGGTGTTCATGCGCTACGCCCTCCCCGCCTTCGTGCTGGTCCTGCTGATGCTCGCCGGCGTCGCCTTGTTCGGCGACGTGAGGAACAACGCGCGCCGATGGCTGCCGCTCGGATTCACGAGCATCCAGCCCTCGGAGCTCATGAAGATCGCGATGCCGCTCATGCTCGCCCGGTATTTTCACCGGCATGAAGCGGCGCTCCGGCTGCGCGAATACGTGGTCGCCTTCGCGCTGCTCGCGGTGCCGACCGCGATGATCGCGCGCCAGCCCGACCTGGGCACGGCGCTGCTGGTCGCCGCCGCCGGTTTCTACGTGATCTTTCTCGCGGGCCTGTCGTGGAAACTGATCGCGGGCGGATCCGCCGTGATCCTTGCGAGCCTGCCGGTGCTGTGGGGCGTGCTGCACGACTACCAGCGCAGGCGCTTTCTCACGCTGATCGATCCGTCGTCGGATCCGCTCGGCGCGGGCTACCACATCATCCAGTCCACCATTGCAGTGGGCTCCGGGGGCATCACGGGCAAGGGCTGGCTGGGAGGCACCCAGACGCACCTCGAGTTCATTCCCGAGCGCGCCACCGATTTCATTTTCGCGGTCTATTCGGAGGAATTCGGGCTGATCGGCGCGAGCCTCCTGCTCGTGCTCTACCTCGCGATCATCATGCGCGGGCTGATGATCGCAGCCAACGCGCCGACATTCTTCACGCGGCTGCTCGCGGGCTCGATCACTCTCACCTTCTTCACCTACGCAGTAGTCAACATGGGCATGGTGAGCGGCCTCTTGCCCGTCGTCGGGGTGCCCCTGCCGCTCATCAGCTACGGCGGTACCTCGCTCGTGACCCTGTTTCTGGGGATAGGCATATTGATGAGCATCCAGCACCACCGCGCGCTCGTGCAGACGTGAAGCGGCCTGTGGTCGCGCTCCTGTCCGTGGTGTTAGCGGTTACCGCCCTGGCCGGATGCACTCTCGTGCCGAAGCACATTGGAGACAGCCGCGACGACGGCCCCGGCGGACCGCTTCCGAGCGATCCCGACAGAATCGCCGACGCAAGGCCCCGGTCCGAGCCGCTCAACCCCGGCGCCAACAGCCCTTACACCGCTTTGGGCAGGAAATACGTTCCCTACCAGTCCCTCAGGCCCTACCGACAGCGCGGCCTTGCGAGCTGGTACGGACGCAAGTTCCACGGAAAACCCACTTCCAGCGGCGAGCGCTACGACATGTACGCGATGACCGCGGCGCACACTCTCCTGCCGATTCCGAGCTACGCGCGCGTAACCAATCTGTCGAACGGCCGCAGCGTCGTCGTGCGCGTCAACGATCGCGGGCCGTTTCACCCCGAGCGCATCATCGACCTGTCCTACGCGGCGGCGTACAAGCTCGGCTTTGTGAATGCCGGCAGCGTTCGGGTGGAAGTGGAGGCCATCTTGCCGCGAAGTTCGGCGGCAGCGCGCGAGCCGCCGGGGCTGGAATCGATGGCTGCGGTGCGCTGACGGCCCGCTGCGGCCGGTATAATTCGTCCTTCGCGATCTCATGTTACGTCATCTCTCCGCTTGTCTTTCTCTGCTGCTTTCAGGCGTCGCGCTCGCCGCCGCACCGCAGCCTCCTGCCGTGGATGCGCGCGCGTGGCTGCTCATGGACGCAACCAGCGGACAGTCGATCGCAAGCCGCAATCCGAAGGAGCGCATCGAGCCGGCATCGCTCACCAAGCTCATGACCGCGTACCTCGCTTTCGCGGCGCTGAAAGGCAGGTCGCTTGCCCTCGGTCAAACGATCCGGGTGTCCGAGCGCGCCTGGCACGCGGCCGGGTCGCGCATGTTCATCGAGCCGCGCAAGCCCGTCACGGTCGAAGAGTTGCTGCGCGGGATGATCATCCAGTCGGGCAACGATGCCTGCATCGCGCTTGCCGAAGCCGTCGCAGGCTCGGAACCTGCGTTCGTGGAACGGATGAACCGCGAGGCCGGGCGCCTCGGCATGACAGACACGAATTTCACGAATTCGAGCGGGCTGCCCGGCCCCGGGCACTATTCGACCGCGAGCGATCTCGCGTTGCTCGCCTCCGCCTTGATCCGCGACTATCCCGAATACTACAAGCTGTATTCGGAACGCGAATACCGCTACAACGACATTACGCAACGGAACCGCAACCAGCTCCTGTGGCTCGACCCGAACGTGGACGGGGTAAAAACCGGCCATACGGAAACCGCCGGTTACTGCCTCATCGCCTCGGCACGGCGCGGCGGGCGAAGGCTCTTGTCGGTGGTCTTAGGCACGGCGTCGGAACGTCTGCGCATCCGGGAGAGTCAAAGGCTGCTCAACTTCGGGTTCCAGTCCTATGACGCCCTGCGTCTCTACCAGAAGGGCGATGCGATCGGCAAGCTCCAGGTGTGGAAAGGCAGAGAGCGCGAGCTGAAGGCGGGTGCCGTCGCGGACCTGTACGTGACGGTGCCCAAGGGCACCGCCGACAAGCTCCAGGCCGAGCTCGTGAGCCAGCAGCCCCTCATCGCGCCACTTGAAGCGGGCCAGCGCGTCGCGACGCTGCGCGTGTCTCACGACGGCAAGCCGCTCGCGGAGTATCCGGTGGTTGCGCTGGAGAGCGTCGCGGTCGCGGGATTCTTCGCCCGGGCCTGGGATTCGGTTCGGCTGTGGTTCAAGTGAGGAAAGGCGAATGATTCATCTCAACGGCGAGTTCATGCCGATCGAGCAGGCGAAGATTTCGGTGCTCGACCGCGGCTTCATTTTCGGGGACGGTGTCTACGAGTTGATCCCGGTGTATTCGCGGCGGCCGTTCCGCCTCGAGGAGCATCTGACCCGGCTCCAGGCGAGCCTCGATGCAATTCGACTCGCCAACCCGCACCCGCTCTCGAAGTGGACCGAGCTCGTCGCAAAAATCATCGCGGGGAATCCCTGGGATGACCAGAATGTCTATCTCCAGGTCACCCGCGGCGCGGCCAAGCGCGATCACGCCTTCCCCAAGGGCGTCAAACCGACGGTTTTCCTGATGGCGAGCGAGCTGGTGCCCCCCTCCGCGGAGCTCGTCGAGAACGGCGCCAAGGCGATCGTGCTGCCCGACTTCCGCTGGCTGCGCTGCGACATCAAGTCGACTTCGCTGCTCGGCAATTGCATGCTGCGCACGCTCGCCGCCGATCAGGGCTGCGTAGAGGCGATCCTGGTGCGCGACGGCCAGCTCACCGAAGCCTCGGCGAGCAACGTCTTCATCGTCAAGAACGGAACCGTGCTCGCCCCTCCCAAGTCTCACCTGATATTGCCCGGAATCACCTATGACGTGGTGATCGAGATCCTGCGCGCCCACTCGTTCCCTCACGAGATTCGCCCCGTCGCCGAGAGCGAGCTGCGCTCGGCCGATGAGATCTGGGTGACTTCGTCCTCGAGGGAAGTGCTCGCCATCACCACGCTCGACGGAAAGCCGGTCGGCAGCGGGAAAAACGCGGGAAAGCGAGGGGCCGTTTGCGAGCGCGTCTACGCGCTGTATCAGGAGTACAAAGCCAGGGTGATGCGTGCCCCCGCCCATGCCTGAAAACGATTCGCCCGTTCTCGCCTTCCCTTGCGATTTCCCCATCAAGGTCATGGGAAAGACGCAGGCCGGGTTTGCGCAGGCGGTGATCGAGGTGGTGAAGCGCCACGCTCCCGATTTCGATCCGGCGACGCTCGGGATGCGCCCCAGCCGCGAGGGAAAATACCTGTCGCTCACCTGCAACGTGCGCGCGGTCTCGCGCGAGCAGCTCGACGAGCTGTACCGGGAATTGTGCGATCATCCGATGGTGACGATGGTGTTGTGAACTAACCCATGCAAAGCGCCGCGAGATCAGTCCACTCCGTCGTTCCCGCGAGAGCGGGAATCCGGATCGGCAATGCGACTATCGTCAGGCACCTCGGCCTCGCCGAGTATGCGCCGACCTACCAGGCGATGCGCCGGTTTACCGATTCGCGCGGAACGAAAACGCCCGACGAGCTCTGGGTGCTCGAGCATCCGGCCGTGTATACGGTCGGGATCGCCGGCCGGGCCGAGCATTTCCCGCGGAGCGGCGAGGTGCCCGTCGAACGGGTCGACCGCGGCGGGCAGATCACCTACCACGGGCCCGGGCAGGCGATCGTGTACGCGCTCATCGATCTCGCCCGGAGCGGTCTGACGGTGCGCGGCATGGTGAGCTTGATCGAGCAAGCGGTGATGGAATTGCTGGCGGCTCACAGCGTGGGAGCCGAGCGCAGGAACGGCGCACCAGGCGTCTACGTCGATGGTGCGAAGATCGCGGCTCTCGGACTGCGGGTGCGGCGCGGCTGCTGCTATCACGGGGTCGCGCTCAACGTGGACATGGACCTCGCGCCCTTCTCCGCGATCGACCCCTGCGGCTATCCCGACCTTGCGGTCACGCAGACGCGCGCGCACGGAGTGCTCGCAGATGCGCAAGGAATGGGCGACGAGCTCGCCCGCCGCATCGCCCGGCTGATCGACAAATGACGAGCCTCGAAAAAAAGAAGGGCCTGGCGAAGACGCGCATTCCGATCGCGCTCGTTCCGGCCGAACGGCTCGCAAAGCCCGAGTGGATCCGCGTGCGCGCCGCTTCGCCCGGCTCGCGTTTCCACGAGATCAAGCAAATCCTCCGCGAGAACAATCTTCACACGGTGTGCGAGGAAGCCTCCTGTCCCAACATCGGCGAGTGCTTCGGAAAGGGCACAGCGACCTTCATGGTCCTGGGCGACCTGTGCACGCGGCGCTGCCCGTTCTGCGACGTCGCCCACGGACGGCCGCTCGCGCCCGATCCGGAGGAGCCTGCGCGCCTCGCGCAGACGATTGCCGCGCTCGGCCTCGCCTACGTCGTCATCACGAGCGTGGATCGCGACGACTTGAAGGACGGCGGCGCGCGTCACTTCGTCGACTGCATCCGCGCGGTGCGCGCGCGCTCGCCCCGGACGAAAATCGAGATCCTCGTGCCGGATTTCAGAGGAAGACTGGAGCGCGCGCTCGAGGTGCTGGACGCGGAGCTCCCGGACGTGATGAACCACAATCTCGAGACCGTGCCCAGGCTTTACCGGCAGGCGCGGCCGGGCGGCAACTATCCACACTCGCTCGAGCTCCTCGCGGATTTCAAGGCGCGCCATCCGCACATCCCGACCAAGTCAGGCCTGATGGTGGGCCTGGGTGAGTCCGACGACGAGATCCTCCAGGTCATGCGCGACTTGCGCGCGCACGGCGTGGACATGCTCACCATCGGCCAGTATCTGCAGCCTTCGGCGCACCATCTTCCGGTCGCGCGCTACGTGCACCCGGACGCCTTCGCGATGTTCCAGAGGGAAGCGCAGGAGCTCCGCTTCACCCACGCCGCGGTCGGCGCTATGGTGCGCTCCTCCTACCACGCCGACCGGCAGGCGCACGCGGCGGGCGTGAACTAGAGGCGCTTCATGGTTCGAATCGTCGGATGGTTCGGCTCACTTCTCGTTCCAGCTGCCGTGTGGGCCGCGGGCCTCGACGACATTTCCAACCGTGAAGCCATCAACGGACTCAAGGAGGCGCTTACGCGAGGCTCGCATGCCGCCGTCGCGCGCCTGGGCGTCGAAAACGGGTTTTTCAGGAACGACCGCGTCAAGATTCCCCTGCCGCCTTCCCTGCGTAGACTCGAAGCGGTGATGCGCTCGATCGGCATGGACAGGCATGCCGATGAGCTGGTCCTTCGCATGAACCGCGCGGCCGAGGCGGCGGTGCCCGAAGCGAGGACTCTTCTCGTCGACGCGGCGAAGAGAATGAGCGTGCACGACGCGAAGGGGATCCTCACGGGCGGCGACGATGCGGCGACTCAGTATTTCAAGCGCACGACCTCCGAGCCGCTGGTCAAACGATTTCAACCGGTCGTCAAGAAGGCGATGCAAAAAGTGAAGCTCGCCGAGAAGTACGACGAGATCGCTGCGAGCGGCGCGAAGCTCGGGCTGGTCAAGGAAGAAGACGCGCAACTGGAGGACTACGTCACGCGCAAGGCGCTCGACGGCTTGTTCCTCACCATCGCCGAGGAAGAGAAAAAGATCCGCCGGGATCCCGCCGGCGCAGCTTCGGCGATGCTCAGGAAGGTGTTCGGAGCCGCGCGGAACTAGAAATACACTCGCGTGCGCCCGGGATTGCGCGAAACGTCGTAGAGCGCCGAGCGGGCCACGTTCGCCACTTTGCGCACGCCGGCGTGCGACAGCAGCGTCTCACTCGCGTAGTCGCCGTCCTCGTCGCATACGAGGCGCAGCTCCACGACGGAGAGCCGCGCGGCAACGGCACGCCGCAGGAGGCGGTCGTTGAAAATCGCGAGCGCCGTCGCGGCCACTCGCTGCTGCGAGAGCTCGACATAACGCGCCGGAACGAGCGTGCATACGATCGTCGGCACACCGGCCTCCGTGGCGGCGGCGATCAGGCAGGCGAACATGTTCTCGAATTCATCGGCGGCCCAGGCCAGGGTGTCCAGGGCCTCCCGGATCGTCCGCGCGCTGCCCTGCAGCAGCCCGCTCGTTTCGATCGCCCAGCCTCCGTCGACGCAGATCGCGATGTGAGTGACCTCCGTCGGAATCGCCCGCACCCGGCCCTGCCGCAGCACCTCGGGCGGCTGGAGTACGGTGAGCTTCCAGGGATTGCGGGGCCGGGGGACCAGTGCGCTCTCGGCCTGCCCCTTTCCGAGATCTATGTTTTGCAGCGCGTCTCCGAGCAGCACGAGGTGCCGGATGACGTCGGGGGAGCTCTCGCTTTCCGGAGCGGAATTCAGTGCCATGTCGTCCTCCTCTGTGTGGGTTTTCTTATGGGCGCTTAGTGCGCCTTTTCCCAATTCTGTCCCGATCCCACGTCCACGACAAGAGGGACTTTGAGTTTCGCCACGCCGCTCATCAGCTCCGGGATCTCGGCCTTCACGCGGGCGAGTTCGTCCTCCGGCGCCTCCAGCACCAGCTCGTCGTGCACCTGCATGATGAGCTTGGTCGAAAGCCTTTGCCGGTCCAGCCACCCTCGCACAGCGATCATCGCGAGCTTGATCAGGTCGGCCGCCGTGCCCTGCATGGGCGCGTTGATCGCCGCGCGCTCGGCTCCGCCGCGGCGCGCGGGGTTTGCGCTCTTGATCTCGGGGAGCCACAGGCGCCTGCCGAAGACGGTCTCGACATAGCCGCGGTCGCGCGCGGTCTTGCGCACTTCCTCCATGTACTTTGCCACGCCCGGATAGCGGGTGAAGTAGCTTGCGATGTAGGCCTGCGCCGTGGCGCGCTCCAGGCCCAGCTGCTGCGCCAGGCCGAACGCCGACATCCCGTAGATCAGCCCGAAGTTGATCACCTTGGCGTAGCGGCGCTCCTCCGGCGTGACTTCGTTTAGCGAGCGCCCGAAAACCTCGGCGGCGGTAGCGCGGTGGATGTCCTCCCTCGCCTCGAACGCGCGCAGCAGGTTCTCGTCCCCCGAGATGTGCGCCATGATGCGTAGCTCGATCTGCGAGTAATCGGCGCTCACGATCGCGTGGCCTTTCGGCGCGACGAAGGCTTCGCGGATGCGTCGCCCCTCGGGGGTTCTCACGGGAATGTTCTGCAGGTTGGGGTCGTTCGAGGCGAGGCGCCCGGTGACGGCGGTCGCCTGCCCGTAGTTGGTGTGCACCCGGCCCGTGCGCGGATTCACCATCTTCGGCAGCTTGTCGGTGTAAGTGGACTTGAGCTTCGAGATTTCCCGGTGATCGAGCAGCATCTTGGCGAGCGGATGGTCGAGAGCCAGCTTTTCCAGGACGTCCTCGTCGGTCGAGGGCGCGCCGGAAGGGGTCTTCTTGATGACGGGCATTCCTTTTTTTTCGAAGAAAATCTCGGCGATCTGTTTCGGCGAGCCGAGGTTGAAGGGCTGCCCCGCCTCCTTGTGGGCCTTGCCTTCGAGCTCGAGCATTTTCTGCCCCAGCTCGTGGCTCATCGCTTCGAGCTGCGCCGCGTCGATCAGCACGCCGTCCCTTTCCATCCTGAAAAGGACTTCGCGCGCAGGAAGCTCGATCGAGCCGTAGACGTAGGCGAGCTTTTCCGCGGCCTCGATTTTCGGAAGGAGGGCGCGGTGGATTCTCAGCGTAAGGTCGGCGTCCTCGGCGGCGTAGGCCGCGGCCCGCGCGATATCGACCTGCTCGAAGGGAATGCGCCCAGCACCCGTGCCCGTCACCTCGTCGTAAGAAAGGGTTTTCAACCCGAGATGGCGTGAAGCGAGACTGTCCATGTCGTGGCGCGCGTGGCTCTCCAGCACGTAGGACTCGAGCAGTGTGTCGTGCGCGATGCCCCTCAAGACAATGCCGTGGTTGGCGAGCACGTGCTGGTCGTACTTGATGTTCTGGCCGAGCTTCTTGCGCTCTTCGTTCTCGAGCCAGGGTTTCAGCATCGCAAGCGCCCGCTCGACGCCCAATTGGCCCGGCGCGCCGGCGTAGTTGTGCTCGAGCGGCAGGTAGGCGGCGCGGCCCGCAACCACGCAAAATGACATGCCCACGAGCCGCGCCTGCATCGGGTCGAGGCTCGTCGTCTCGGTGTCGAAGGCAACGAGCTCGGCCGCTTCGAGATCCTTCAGCCAGCGCGCGAGATCCGCTTCTTCGGCGAGCGTCTCGTAGCGGCGCTCCTCCCGGTCCGCGCGGCCGAGCGAGGGGCTAGTCGCCGGAACGTGGGACGGGTTTGCATCACCCGCCGTCTCCTTCAACCAGGTTTTGAATCCGAAGTGGGAAATCAATTCGGCGAGACGCTTCTCGTCGCGGGGACCGAGCTTCAGCTCTTCCAGCTTCACCGGCAACTCCAGATCGCATTTCACCGCGAGCAATGCCTGAGCTCTGGGGAGCCACTCGAGCGCTTTTCGCAGATTTTCGCCCACTGCGCCGCCGATCTCATCCGCATGCCGCACCACCTCTTCGAGTGAGCCGTACTGCTCGATCCACTTCGCCGCGGTCTTGGGTCCGACTTTGTCGACTCCAGGCACGTTGTCCACGGAATCGCCGACGAGCGTCAGGTAATCGAGCATGCGTTCGGGCGGAACGCCGAACTTCGCCTTGACTCCCGCGGGGTCGAGGCGCTCGTTCGACATGGTGTTGACGAGGGTCACGCGGTCGGTGACCAGTTGCGCGAGGTCCTTGTCGCCGGTGGAAATCACGCAGCGCAGGCCGCGCTTTTCGGCCTCGCGCGCGAGCGTGCCGATGACGTCGTCCGCCTCCACTCCTTCGATCTGCAGCAGAGGCCAGCCCGAGGCCCGGATGGCGTCGAGGAGCGGCTCGACCTGCGCGCCGAGATCGTCGGGCATGGGCGGTCGGTTCGCCTTGTATTGCGCGTACATCTCGTCGCGGAAGGTCTTGCCTCGCGCGTCGAAGACGCAGGCAAGATAGTCCGCCTTGTGATCTGCAAGGAGGCGCCGTAGCATGTTGAGCACGCCGTAGATCGCGCCGGTGGGCTCGCCCGCCGCGTTGCGCAGGTCGGGCAACGCATGGAAGGCGCGGTACAGGTACGACGACCCGTCAACCAGCAGCAGCGTTTTTTCCAAGGGAACTTATGAGCGACAAGATTCCGAAGTCTTTCGACACCGCCTCGCGGGAGGCGAACGCGGCAGGCGAAGCCTGGCGCCTGTTCCGCATTATGTCAGAATTCGTCGAGGCCACCGAGCGAATGGACGAGGTCCGTCCCGCGGTGAGCGTGTTCGGCAGCGCGCGCGTTCCGGCCGGCCATCCGTACTTCGCGCTTGCCGAGAAGACGTCGCGGCTGCTTTCCGACGCCGGGTTCTCCGTGGTTTCGGGCGGCGGCCCCGGAATCATGGAAGCCTCCAACCGCGGAGCCCACTTCGGGCGCTCCCCCGCGGTGGGTCTCAACATCGAGCTACCGCGCGAGCAGTTCGGCAACACTTACCAGGACATTTCCCTGCTGTTCCGCCACTTCTTTGCGCGCAAGGCGATGTTCGTGAGGTGCGCGAGCGCCTACGTGTTCCTGCCAGGCGGCTTCGGGACGCTCGATGAATTTTCGGAGGTTCTCGTGCTCATGCAGACGGGCAAGAGCGCGCGCGTGCCGTGCATACTCATGCATGGGACGTTCTGGCGCGGATTGCTCCAGTGGATGCGCGAGCGGCTCGTCGGGGAGAAGATGATCAACCCTCAAGACATGGAGCTGGTCCAGGTCATCGACGAACCCGAAGGCGTGGTCGAGGCGATCTTCAAGCATTACGAACATCGGAGCTTCCAACCGCGCGCTGCCGAGCGCGAAATCCTGCTCAACCTCTAGAACCACGAATGCGCAGCGGTTCTGATAGACTCGCCTGAAAATGGATTTCCGTCTCATGCTGCGCCGAATTCTTGCTCCTGCGCTGTTGCTTGTCTCGCTGCCTCTCGCTGCACAGAAGCCGCCCAAGCTCGAACCCCTTCCCGAGCTTCCGCCGCCGCCACCCGGTGTTTCTTCGGAGCAGCCGGGAGAGCCGCCTGTGCGCATCCACCCCGGCGGGGGGGACCAGGTCGAGGAGCAGCTCATCGACGGCCGGCGCGTGGTGCGCGTCACCACGCCTTTGGGCCAGGAGTACTACCTGATCGAGGACCTGGGCGACGGCCCGGGTTTGAGGAACGAGAGCCTCGATCACGGCGTGCGGGTCCCGCTTTGGGTGATCCGCCGGTTCTGACGCTGGCGCCGGCGTCGGCGACCACTCGGGCATCATGTCCGTCTTCACGCGTGTCACCGCCGAGGAACTTTCGGCCTGGCTGAAACGCTACGCTATCGGCGAGCTGGTCGATCTGCAGGGCATCGCTGCGGGGATCGAAAACACGAATTACTTCGTCACCACTTTGCACGGCCGCTTCGTGCTCACGCTTTTCGAGAGGCTCAGTGCAGTGGAGCTTCCCTTCTACCTGAACCTCATGGCGCATCTTGCGCGTCACGGCATACCGTGCCCCGCGCCGATCGCCGACCGCGGCGACAGGTATCTCGGAACCTTGAACGGCAAGCCCGCCTGTTTCGTCACCTGCCTCCCCGGCGCCCCGGTGAGCTCGCCACAGCCGCGCCACTGCGAGAAGGTCGGTGCCATCCTTGCCGACATGCATCTTGCCGGAAGAGGCTACGACGGAAAGCTCGAGAATCCACGGGGGCCGAAATGGTGGCGCGAGGCGGCGCGCGAAGTGACGCCGTTCCTCGACGAAGGGTGCCGCGAGCTGCTCGCATCCGAGCTCGAATTCCAGGCGCTCCACCGCACGCTCGATTTGCCGCGCGGTCCTGTCCACGCCGATCTGTTCCGCGATAACGTGCTGTTCGATGGAGACCGCATCGGCGGAGTGATCGATTTTTATTTCGCCGGGATCGACGCGCTCCTGTTCGACGTCGCAGTGACGGTCAACGACTGGTGCGTAGACCCGGCCGGCGAAATCGACCCGGTGCGTGCGACGGCGCTCGTGGGGGCGTACCGCCGCGCCCGCGAATTCACCCGGGTCGAGCAGCAAGCCTGGCCGGTTCTGCTACGCGCCGCAGCACTGCGGTTCTGGCTTTCGCGTTTGTACGATTTCTACTTGCCTCGCGCGGGCGAGCTCACCCACGCGCATGACCCGGAACATTTCCGCCGGGTGCTCGAGGCGCGCCGCACCCGTCCTTTCCCTCTTGTTTGAAACCGGTGGCTGGACCACACTGGCGCAGATGAACGCGAGCGGATCTCGAGTCTAGCGATGCGCGTCGTTCCGGCGAGAAACGGCTGGTCCTGGCTCGTAAGAGGCTTTGCGCTTTTCCGCAAGAGCCCGCCGATGTGGCTGTTTCTGGTGTTTACGTACTGGATCGCCGTTGCGCTCCTCGGCCAGATCCGTTACGTGGGCCCCGCCACCTCCACCGTGTTGTTGCCGGCGTTTTCAGTCAGCTTCATGGTCATGTGCGCGGTGCTCGACCGCGGAGGCTTGCTGCGTCCGGCGCTGCTTTTTTCCGGTTTTCGAAGTGGACCGGCCACGCTGGTCGCGCTGGGCGTTCTGTACCTCCTCTCGATCATTATGGTGCTCGGCGTCGCCTCGTTTGCGGACGCGGGTGCGCTCATGCAATGGGTCCTCTCCGGCCAGGAGCCCTCCGTCGAGGCCTTGCGCGACGGCAGCGTTTCGCGCGCGATGCTGGTCGCGACCTTGGCCGCTACCCCGGTGCTGATGGCTTTCTGGTTTGCGCCCGTGCTCGTCGCATGGAACCGCATCGGCGCCGCTCAGTCGCTCTTTTACAGCTTCTTCGCCGTATTGCGGAATTGGCGGGCATTCTTCGTTTATGGGGCCGTACTCGCGCTGGCCGGGGTGGTCTTCATTGTGGCGGTCACCGTCGCGGCTTTCTTGATGCAGGGAAAGGTACAGGTGTTGCACTCCCTTGCATTGATTCTTACCCTGCTCTCCCTGCCTACGGTGTTCGCCAGCTTTTACGCGAGCTATCGGGATATCTTCCCGGAAAACGCGGTCCCGGCCGAGCCGCCGTCGAACCGGGAAAACCCGTAATCGCGGCCGATTCTGCTATCCTTCGCCGCAGCGCAGACGATTCGCCGACGCGGCGCCCCCGGACGGGGAGTAAAAATTTGATCGACATACCCTGCGAGCTATGCGACTCCCCTGGCGGGGATTTGCTCTGGCGCGATGGGTTCTGCCGCGTCGTGCTGGTCGATGATCCGGATTATCCCGGCTTTTGCAGGGTGGTCCTCGAGCGGCACGTAAAGGAGATGACCGACCTTGAGCCTGCCGAGCGCACGCGGCTCATGAATGCGGTGTTCGCCACCGAGGCCGTGCTCCGCGAGTTCCTCGATCCGGACAAAGTCAACCTCGCGAGCCTCGGCAACGTCACGCGCCACCTGCATTGGCACGTGATTCCGCGCCATCAGCGCGATCGCCATTTTCCCCGCCCAATCTGGGCCGAGTCTTCGCGCGCGGACGTCCCGCGGCGCCCGGCTCCGGACCGCGGCGCGCTTGCGGCCGCGCTGAGGCGCAGACTGGATTGAACCATGTCGAGCTTCGATCCCCCGAGCATCAAGCCGGGCGCCGCTCCCGATTTCACGGATTCTTCCGGCTGCGCGAAGTGGTTGCAGTCGCTGCCACTCATCAACGTCGGCCCTTCCCACGTTCGTCTCCTCGCTCAGCTCGATGAGCTGAATGCCTGCAACATCGCGCCTGCCGAGCGGCTCAAGATCCTGGAGCTCTTGCGCGAGCCGGTGAGCTTCGTGCAAAAGGAACATTCCAAGAAATTTTCCAGCCGCCCCGCCCCGCTCACCAAGCCGGAGCGAGAGATCCTCCACAGCGTGCAAGCGCTCTGGGACGCGCTCTCATACGGATATCAACATTGTCTGAAGGCGGTTGCGGGCGGCGCCTCCGCCACGAGCGCAGCCTTGATAGGCCAGCGCGTCTTGTGGTGCACCGGGCAGAAGATGGTCGCCTACTATCAAGCCTATCAGGACGTCAGCGAGCGCGAATGGAAGCTGCTGCACAGCGTCTATGCGTTCGTCGAGGACAGGGGCGTGGCCGGAGGCGAAGTCGCCCATCCAGCCCATAAAGGCAGACAGACGACCTGCACGGAAACCTACGCGCAGGTTCTGCTGATCGATCTCGCCAACCCCGGAAAG
>VBCJ01000431.1 GCA_005884335.1 Betaproteobacteria bacterium
CGGGGTTGACCTCGCGGCGCAGGATCTTCTCCGCGCCGGCGACGGCGAGCGAGGCGACTTGTTCGCGCAGCATCTCCTTGGCGCGCGCGATCTGCTGGTCGATGTCGGCCTTGGCGGCGGCGAAGATGCGCTCGGCCTCGGCCCGGGCGGCGGCCTTCGCTTCCTCGAGCATCTGCGCGTCGCGCTTTTCCGCCGAACCGATGATCTCGCCGACGCGCTCGCGCGCCTTGGCGAGCTCCTCGTGCGCGCGCTTGCCCGCCGCCTCCAGGTCCCGCCGGCCCTGCTCGCCCGCGGCGAGTCCGTCGGCGATCGTCTTCTGGCGCTCCTCGATCTTGCGCGTGAAATACGGCCAGATGAATTTGGCCGAGAACCAGATGAAGAGCGCGAAGGCGAGGGCCTGCGCGATCAAGGTCAGGTTGATGTTCATCGGAAATCCGCGCCGGCCTAGCCGCCCAGCGCGCCGAGCAGCGGGTTGGCGAACGCGAAGAACATGCCGATCCCGAGGCCGATGATGAACGAGGCGTCGATCAGGCCGAGCAGCAGGAACACCTTGACCTGCAGCGCCGGGATCATTTCCGGCTGGCGCGCCGCGCCCTCGAGGAAGCGGCTGCACATGATGCCGACGCCCACGCAGGCGCCCAGAGCCCCGAGCCCGACCATCAGGCCGATGCCGACGCCGGTATAGGCCTGCACCAGGGCGACGAGTTGTAGTTTTTCCATTTATTTCCCTTTCCAGAGCGTCAGTTGATCAGTGGCTTTCGTGCGCCATCGAAATGTAGACGACGGTGAGCATCATGAAAATATACGCCTGCAGCGCGACGATCAGGACGTGGAAGATCGCCCAGCCCAGGCCGAGCAGCACGGCGAAGAAGGCGCCGACGATGCCGGCCCCGGCCAGCATCCACAGGAGCAGGAAGATGATCTCGCCCGCGTACATGTTGCCGAAGAGCCGCAGCGAGTGCGACAGGGGCTTGGAGATGTACTCGACCAGGTTGAACAGGAAATTCGGCAGCCACAGCAGGACGTTCGCGCCGAAGGGCGTGCAGAAGAGCTCGTGGATCCAGCCGCCCAGACCCTTCACAGCGATCGAGAAATAGATCATCAGCACCCACACCGAAAGCGCCAGCGCGAAAGTCGTGTTGACGTCCGCGGTCGGAACGATGCGGAATCCGTGCGGCGCGAAAAAATGCGTGATCCACGCCACGATGTCCGCCGGCAGGAAATCCATGGCGTTCATCAACAGCGCCCACAGACCCACCGTGAGCGCGACCGGCGCGATGAACTTGCGATCGCCGTGGAAGATGTCCTTCGCCTGGTTGTCGACGAATTCGAACAGGATCTCGACGAGCGCCTGGCGCTTCCCGGGCACGCCGGAGGTCGCCCCGCGCACCACCCACCAGAGAAAACCGAGACCGACGACGCCGAGCAGCGCCGCCGTCGCGAGCGAGTCCACGTTCAGCGTCCAGAACGAGCCCTCGCCCACCGGGTGCTGAAGGAAACTGAGGTGATGGCCGATGTAGGAGCTCGGCGTCAGTTCTTGCTCGGCGGCCATTGCGGGAAGCTCTTTCTGAATCCTACTTTTCGAGAACCAGTATTGCCATGGTGAAGATCAGGACCGTGGCGATGAACGTGCCGATCAGCCCGATCGCGACGACGTCCCTGTACGTCGCCAGAGCGATCCACAGGAGGACAACCATGAGAACCACCTTGACGGCCTCGGCCCTCAAAGCGGTATACAGCGCCTC
>VBCJ01000203.1 GCA_005884335.1 Betaproteobacteria bacterium
CGCCTCGGCGACCAGGTGCAGGTTGTCTTCCTGAAACATCTCGCGCTGGTTGGGTACGCCTTCCAGCAGGAACGGCACGAGTGGAACGCGCTCGTCGCGAGCGATGTCGCGAAACGCGGCGCGAAACGCGTTGACGTATTGCGCGCCGTAGTTCGGCGGGAGCTGCATGCCCACCAGTATCACGCGTGCGCCATGGCGCTTCGCCGCCTGGACGATCGCCGCCAGATTGGTTTTCATCTGCGCGATCGGCAGTCCGCGCAGGCCGTCGTTCGCGCCGAGCTCGACGATCACGATCGCGGGCTGGGCCTTGGCGAGCGCGGCGCCGATGCGCGTTGCGCCGCCGGCCGAGGTTTCGCCGCTGATGCTCGCGTTGACCACGGTATAATTTGATTTTCTTTGTTTGAGCCGCTCGCCGAGCAGGGCCACCCAGCCGGCGTTCTGCGGGATCCCGTAGGCGGCGGAGAGACTGTCCCCGTATACCAGGATGGTCGGCGCGGCGATTGGCGCTCCGCTGCAAGCGAGCAGGACTGAAAACAGAATCGATCTCATGTCTGATTTTTCCCAAGCCATCGTGCAGGCCGCCGGATTGTCCAAGGTCGTTCCTCTGAACGAAACTTCGGCCAACGGCACGCCGGGCGCGGACGAGTTGGTTATTTTGCAGGACATTTCGCTCAAGGTCATGCCGGGCGAGGCGGTGGCCATCGTCGGGGCCTCGGGCTCCGGCAAATCGACCCTTCTCGGGCTGCTCGCGGGTCTGGATACGCCGAGCTCAGGTCAGGTGCGGCTCGATGGCGCGGATCTCTTCGGTCTGGACGAGGACGGGCGGGCGGCGCTCCGGGCGAGGCTGCTTGGATTCGTATTCCAGTCGTTCCAACTGCTCCCGGCGCTGAATGCCCTGGAGAACGTGATGCTGCCCCTCGAGCTCGCGGGCGAGGCGGCCGCAGCGAACCGGGCCGCGAAAATGCTCGAGCGCGTGGGTCTCGCCGAGCGGCTGCGGCATTACCCGAAGACGCTCTCGGGGGGCGAGCAGCAGCGCGTGGCGCTCGCTCGCGCTTTCGTCACCCAGCCGAAGCTTCTCCTGGCCGACGAGCCCACCGGGAATCTCGACGCCGCGACCGGCGCAGGCGTGATCGATCTCATGTTCGAGTTGAACGCCGAGCGCGGCACGACGCTGCTACTGGTGACGCACGACGAGGCGATCGCCAGCCGCTGCGGCCGGAAGATCCGGCTCGCCGGCGGCCGGATCGACGGCGAGGCTTGAGCGTGCTGCGCCTCGCCCTCCGGATGCTCCTGCGCGACTGGCGCGCGGGAGAACTGCGCGTGCTCGCGCTCGCCCTCGTGCTCGCCGTGGGCGGCGTAGCTAGCGTCGCCTTCTTCGCTGATCGCGTGCGGCAGGCGCTCACCCGCGAAGCGCACCAGGTGCTCGGCGCCGATATGCTGATGACGGCCGACCATGCCTGGGCCCCGGAGTTTCGCGACGAGATCGTTCGGCGGGGGCTTCAACGCGCCGAGAGCATGAATTTCGTCAGCATGGTGCGCGCGGGCAACGAGACGCTCCTCGCGGCGGTGAAGGCGGTGACGCCGGGCTACCCCTTGCGCGGAAGGCTGCGCATCGCCCCCGGCCTGAATCTCCCGGACGCGGACACCGATGCCGTTCCGCCGCGGGGCACGGTATGGCTCGACGAACGCATGATGGCGGCGCTCAAGGTGCGCCCGGGCGACGCGATCGAGCTCGGCCGGGCGCGCTTTCGCGCCGGCGCGGTGCTGACGCTCGAACCCGACCGCGGAGTGTCGTTCATGAACTTCGCGCCGCGGCTGATGATGCAGCTCGATGATCTGCCCGCCACGCGCCTGGTGCAGCCCGGAAGCCGCATCAGCTATCAGTTGCTCGCCGCGGGCGAGCGCGAGGGAATCCGGCAGCTCGAGCAGTGGACGAGAGCCCGCCTCGGCCGGGGCGAGCGCGTCGACAGCCTGGACAACGCGCGGCCCGAAGTGCGCGCGGGCCTGGACCGCGCCCAGAGCTTCCTCGGACTCACCGCCATGCTTGCCGTGGTCCTGTCCGCGGTCGCGATCGCGCTCGGCACGCGGCGCTATACGCAACGGCACCTCGACGGCTACGCCGTGATGCGCTGCCTGGGCGCCGCGCAATCGCAGCTCTTCGCCCTGTTCGCCTGGGAGTTTCTGCTGCTCGCGCTCGCCGCCTCGTTTGCGGGCTGCGCCCTCGGCTTCGTCGTGCAGAACCTGGTCGCTTGGTGGCTCGCAGCACTCATACCGGGGACCCTGCCGCCGCCCGGGCCTGCGCCGGTGCTGCAGGGGGCGGCGACGGGGCTCGTGCTGCTGCTCGGGTTTGCCTTGCCGCCTCTGCTCCAGCTCAAAGAGGTGCCGGCGCTGCGCGTGATCCGGCGCGACGTCGGCCCCCCGAGGCAAGCGGCCCTCGCTGTATACATTGTGGGATTGGCCGCGGTGTTCGGGCTGCTTCTCTGGCAGGCGGGCGAGCTGAAGCTCGCGAGCTACGTGTTCGGGGGGTTTGCTGCCGCGTTCGGAATCTTTGCGGCGATCGGCTACGGCGCTTTGCAATTGATCGGGCGGCTCGGCCGGACCGGCAGCATTTCCTGGCGTTATGGTTTGGCGAACCTCCTGCGGCGCCCGCGCGCCAACGCCGTGCAGATCGTGGCGATCGCGGTGGGACTCACCGCGGTCCTGCTCCTCACGCTGATCCGGGGCGATTTGCTCGACGCCTGGCGCGGGCGGCTCCCGCCGGACGCGCCCGACCGGTTTCTCGTCAACATCCAGCCCGAACAGCGACAGACTCTGGCCGAATTCCTCGAGCGCAACGGCGTGAAGCGCCTGCAGACCTTTCCCATGGTGCGCGCGCGCCTGGTCGCCATCAACGGAAAGCCGGTGGGTGCGGAGGATTATTCGGACGAGCGCGCAAGGCGCCAGATCGAGCGCGAATTCAATCTAACCTATCTGTCCGAATTGCCGTCCGAGAACAAGATCACCGAGGGCGCGTGGTTCGGCCCCGAAGATCTCGAGCACGGCGCGGTCTCGGTGGAGCATTGGATCGCCGAGCGCTTCGGTATCCGGCCCGGCGATGCGCTGGAATTTCTCTCGGCGGGCCGCAGCTTCTCCGCGCCGGTCACCAGCGTGCGCAAGCTCGATTGGGACTCGATGCGCCCGAATTTCTTCTTCATCACCACCCCGGCGTTGCTCGAAGACTTCCCGGCGAGCTACGTCGCGAGCTTTCGTGCGCCTGCGGGCGATGCGCTCCTGACCTTGCGCCTGTCGCAGGCGTTTCCCAACCTCACCGTAATCGACGTGAGCGTGATCCTGCGGCAGGTGCAGATGGTGATGGATCAGTTGATCGGGGCGGTGCAGCTGGTGTTCCTGTTCGCGCTCGGCGCCGGGGTGCTGGTGCTGTACGCGGCGCTGCTCGCGACCCAGGACGAGCGCACGCACGAGGCGGCGGTGATGCGCGCGCTCGGGGCAAGCCGCGCCCAGGTGCTCGCCGCGCAGCGCGCCGAGTTCGCCGTGCTCGGCGCGATCGCGGGTCTGCTCGGCTCGCTCGGCGCGACCGCGATCGGCTGGACGCTCGCGACGCGCGTGTTCCAGCTCGACTTCATCTGGAACGGCTGGATCTGGCTGGCCGGCCCCGCTCTCGGGCTCGCCTGCATCGTCTTGAACGCGTGGGCGGGCGCGCGCGCGGCCTTGAGCCGCCCGCCGATGGCGGCGCTCCGCGAGGTCATTTGAGTGAGAGCCGGCGTTACAATGACCCATGGCTGAAATCGCTCTGATCGTCTCCGCCACAAGCCTGGCCGTTCTCGTCTGGCTCGCGCTCGGCTTTGCCCGCTTGCGGAGCTCGCTCAAAGACCCCGTCGCCGCCGTCGCGCCGCTCCTGGAGGAGAAGCACCGTGCGATGCTCACCGATCTGCACATCGGGCTCACCCAGCAGGGCGACCGGCTCGGACGCCACCTCACCGATTCGAGCGAGCGGCTCTCCGCCAAGATCGACCAGCGCCTGGACCAGATCGCGGGCAAGGTCGACGAGCGCCTCGACGAGGGTTTCAAGAAAACCAACGAGACCTTCGTCAACGTCATGCAGCGCCTGGCGACCATCGACGAGGCGCAGAAGAAGATCGAGACGCTGACGGGCAGCGTCATGAGCCTTCAGGAGCTGCTCGGGGACAAGCGTTCGCGCGGCGCCTTTGGCGAGGTCCAGCTCGAGGCCCTGGTGAGGAACGTTCTACCGCCCGCGGCGTTCGAGCTGCAGTACACGCTCTCCAACGGCATGCGCGTCGACTGCGCGCTGCGCCTTCCGCCGCCCACCGGATTGGTGACGGTGGACTCGAAGTTTCCCCTGGAGAACTACCACCGCATGTTCGACCGCGAGGCGGACCAGGTGGAGCGCGCGTTCGCGCAAAAGCAGTTCAAGGCGGATATCCGTAAGCACGTCGACGACATCGCGAGGAAATACATCATCGCGGGCGAAACCTCAGACGGAGCGGTGATGTTCGTCCCGGCGGAGGCCGTGTTCGCAGAGATCCACGCCTACCATCCCGAGGTCGTCGAGTACGCGATAGGCAGGCGCGTGTGGATCGTCTCGCCGACGACGCTGATGGCGGTGCTGAACACCGCGCGCGCGGTGCTGAAAGACGTGGAGACGCGCAGGCACATCCACATCATCCAGGAGGAGCTGGGCAAGCTCGGGGTCGATTTCCAGCGTTTCGACGAGCGCATGAAGAAGCTCGCCGACCACATCCGCCAGGCGCACCAGGACGCCGAGGACGTGCAGGTCTCAAGCCGGAAGATCTCGCAGCGCTTCCAGCAGATCGAAGCCGCGGAAATCGAGGAGAAGCCTCCGGCCAACGTGGTGCGGCTGGAGCCGGACAGGAAGTGATTCGAGGCCATGAAATGACCCAGACCACCGCCCCCGCCCGCTGCCAAGCGCTGCTCGAAGTGATGCGCAACCGGCTGACGACGCGCCAGTTCGATCCCGGTTGCATCGTGCCGCGCGAGCACTACGATCTCATACTCGAAGCCGCGCGCCATGCCCCTTCAGGCGCTAACGCCCAGCCCTGGCACTACATCATCGTCACCGATCCCGGAACGAAGAAAAAGATCGCCGACTATTTCGTCGAGGAGCAGCGCCGCCGTGCTAAGCTCAAGATGAAGTTTCCCACGCCGAACTACCGCGGGCTGGAGACGGCTCCCGGGATGATCGTGGTGGTCGCCGATTTCCGCTTCACTCGCGCCTTTCCGGTGCTCATGGACGGCAGCGAGCTCGACCGCCAGTACCACGAGAACGCCGAGCGCATCCTTCTGCAGAGCGTGGCGGCCTCGACCATGTCCGCGCATCTCGCCGCGGCCGCCCTCGGCTACAACGTTTGGTGGGTGACCGCGATCGGCCAGGAGACCGCGCAGAAGGCCATGCGCCCGCTGCTCGGCGTGCCGGAGGAGCTTTCGATCATCGACATCTTCTGCTTCGGCCCCGCGGCCAAGGCGCCTTACAAGCGATGGAAGAAGAAGCTCGATGAGATCCGCAGTTGGGACCGCTTCGACATGAAGCAATTCATGACTCTCGATCAGATCAACGAATGGATCAAGGAGACGCGGCACAAGGTGATGTACCGCGACGAGTCGAAGATCGATTAGACCGGCCGAAAAAAATGCCCGCAACTCGCGTTGCGGGCATTTCAGGAGATCGTCGCGGTTCTACGCGGCGTTTCTCGAACGAGCACCGAACGTCCGCTGCTCGCTGCCGTCAATCGTCATGGCCGATTCGCGTGATCACAGGCCCCCAGCCCCGTGTCGTTGTTGATCACCGTGCTGGCCCGCCGCACAGCACGTTAGCTTGCGCTGCGATGGCTGCGCAACCGCCTCATCCTCAGATAAGAATTGCGGAGCGATCCGTAAGAACGCGTGGGCGTTGTTGCGATGGTCAAGGAGGCGGCCGAAGCCGCCCCCCTGACTAACTTAGGTTTGCCTAGTCGTTCTCGCTGCCCGGCTCCCTCTCGCCTACCCGGCAGATCTTCCAGACTACGCCGGTCCCAGGAATCTGGAGGAGCGGGCCGTTGTTTGCGCCTCGGAACTTGCTGTCCGGGTCGGACTGGCCAAAGTCGCGCACCGCCCCGTAATCCACGAGGTAAGCGCAGTCGTCAGGCCCGAACTTGAGATCCACGGGGCGATTGATCCCGTGAATCTGCCCCACGAACGCCTGCTCGAATGTGCTGTTGTGGGCAAACCGCTGGAGCTGGAGCTGGAGCGGCTCACCCGGGCGGCTGAAGTTGATGAGCTGGACGTCGTGCCCCTCTTCCGGGCTGCCATTGGCTTTCGAGAACCCGAAGTCCCCCTCGCGGCCGGCAAGGGCCGCACCGCGCTTGACCGGGCCGTGGACAAAGGAATTGGGCACGAAGTCAAGCCCGACAATCGCGACGTCCGCCGGCTCAAGGGCCAAGGGCGCCGTGATTGGCTGGGGTGGGAACGCGAGAACGGGTTGCACCGGCTTACCGACGACGGCGGCCGGATTGTCGTCGCCGGGGCCCCCGACAGGGTTGAAAACCGCCTGGGTTGAATCCAGGAAGCCGAACCGGTCCGGCCAACCGTGGTAATCCGGGCTGCCATCGGGATTCTGCTGGGCGAGGTGCAGGCGGTCCGGGGAGTTGTTGGTCGGCCGCGCACCCCGCTCGTCTTCGCCGTTCTCGGTGACAAACAGCCCGCCCTTCAGGGCATGGTTGTCCGGCGCGAACCGAATGCCGTACGGGTTCCGGTACCCCCACGAGAAGGGCTCGATGGTGGACTTCGGGTCTTTGACGTTGACTTTCGCTCTCAAGATGGCGCCGTCGCAGATTCCTCGCCCGGTCGCGCTCTCGAACGCCCTCACCATTGCTCCAGGGCGCCTCGTGTTGAAGGGCGAGTAGCCGCTGGTCATAACACCGCCACCCGAGTCGAATAGGTTGGTACTCAGGGTAATGTCCTGGCACGGGATATCTTGCTGGTTGGCGCCACCGCCGTTGTCACGACCGACCACGCTGGAGTTGGTCGTCGACCCTTGAGACCAGTAGATCCAGCCGTCTTTGAAGGTGATCTGCTCCGCCGGGTGGTCGCCAGTCGGCAGGCCGGTAATGAACGGGGTAACCTGCCCGGTCTGGGGATTGACGGTCACGATGCGCGAGCTGTTGTTCTGCGCCCCAACGGCCCGAATGGCCTGGTTTGAGTCCGTGGCGAAGAGTCGCCCGCCCTCGAAGCCATTCTCGAACGCGATGTCGATCGCCGGTCCGTGGGGCTGGAGACCTACGCCGCTCGTCGTGGGCTTGGCGAGAGGACCCCGGATCCGGTTCCCGCTCTCGTCAAACACCAGGATGTCGGGCGTGAAGGGGTTGGTGGCCGACAACTCGCCCCCGACCAGAGGACTCGTCTCGTCGTTGCACCGACTCGGCAAGCCGTGCCCCGACTCCAGCACGAACACCTCGAAACGGTGCCTGTCGCCGCGAAACGCGACGGCAGTCGGGAAGTTCAGGCCGCTCTTGAAGACCGAGACCTCGAAGCCCGAAGGCACGACGATATTTTCGCCATTACCGGGGTTGAAGAAGACGTCCTCGCCGGCACAGATCGGATTTCCTCGGGTCTGGGCTGTTGCAAGCGTAGGCAGGGTAAGTACTAGCGCGAATAAGACAGCCACGGGCAACCAACTAAATCGATCGAATCTGCTGCGCATGTCAACTCCTTTCTCAGCGTTATCCAGCGTTGTTGTTAATGGAATATCGATTTTGATTCTACCGCCGCGAGAGTTTGAAACACCAGAGGGAAATCATGATAAGGACGGAGGGAAATCATGACAATGAAATATGCCAATTGATTCATGCGCGATGAAGCGGTGACGCGCTGCACAACGGGCGGCCGGTGCGCCCGCTGCGAGCCGGTTGATTTAAAATGCCTCCTCCGGAATAACCACAAGCGCGCAACGTTTATGACTGTGTTCGGAAATTCGGCTTGCCGCCCGCCGAGAAGGTCGCCGTGAATGTTTCGATGAACACCCGGGTTCGCATGGGGTCCTGCGCGCTTTTGGCCGCAGGGCTGGCCGCCTGCGCGCAGATGTCGGGCGAGGGCCGGAGCGGCGTGCAGCGCATGTACGTGTTCGACTGCGGCGAAAATCAGACCAACGATTTGTCGCGCTGGTCGCCGGGATTCAACGTCGGCAAATATTTCGAATTCAGCGACCAGTGCTATCTGATCAGGCACGCGAAGGGCCTGATGCTGTGGGATTCGGGGCTTTCGGATTCGATCGCTTCTACGCCCGGCGGCGTTGTGCGGGGCGGCGGTGCGATCCGCTCGATCGTCGGCAAAACGCTCGCCTCGCAGCTTGGCGAGATCGGCGTGAAGCCCGAAGACGTGACGCACATCGCGTTCTCGCACACGCACGGCGATCACGTCGGCAACGCCAACTACTTCACCAAGGCGACGCTCTACATGCAGGAGCCGGAATACGCCGCGGCCTTCGGCGCGAGCCCGTCGAAGTTCGGCTTCGATCCGTCCACCTACGATAAGCTGCGCGCGAACCCCGTCATGAAACTGAACGGCGACTACGACGTCTTCGGCGACGCGTCGGTGATGATCCTCTCAACGCCGGGCCACACGCCCGGCCACCAGTCGCTGCTGGTACGGCTGCCGAAGCGCGGCCCGGTGGTGCTGTCGAGGGACATGACGCACTTCCAGGAGAACTGGGTGAACCGGCGCGTCCCGGCC
>VBCJ01000204.1 GCA_005884335.1 Betaproteobacteria bacterium
CGGCACCGCGGTGGTGATCGCGAACGTCGGTCTTCGCTACCTGGATCCCGCGCGCGGGGCGCTCGTCAGCATTGCCTCGACGACGCTGCTCTTCGGGCTACTCACCGTGTTCCTGTTTCGCGGCGAAGGCTGGAACGCGGCGGCGTTCGCGATCTTCGCGGCGGTGGGGCTGATTTTTCCGGCGCTGGTGACTTTTCTGAACTTCGCGTCGAACCGTCTGACGGGGCCGACGGTGGCCGGGACGATCTCGAGCACCACGCCGCTCTTCGCGGTGCTGGGCGCGATACTTTTTCTCGGCGAGCCGCTCTCGCCCGCCGCGACGGCGGGAACGGCGGCGATCGTGCTCGGCGTGATCGCGCTCACCGCGCGCGGCTCGGGGCCCCCGCGCAGCTGGGCGGCGTGGGTGATCCTGCTGCCGCTCGCGGGCGCCTCGATCCGCGGAGGGGCGCAGGCGGCGGTGAAAGGGGGCCTCGCGCTCTGGCCCGATCCTTTTGTCGCAGCGCTGGTCGGATACTGCGTCTCGTCGGTGACGATTTTCGCCGGGAACCGCGCCTTCATGCCGCGAGCGGGCGCGCCCCTCGACCGTCGCGGAATCCTCTGGTTCATGGCTGTCGGAGTCTGCAATGGACTCGGAGTGCTGGCGATGTACGCGGCGCTCAACCGCGGGCAGGTGAGCGTCGTCTCGCCGCTCGTCGCGACCTACCCGCTTTTCACGCTCGCGCTCTCCGCGCTGTTCCTGCGCGAGGAGAGATTCGGCCCGCGCGTGCTGCTCGGAGTCGCCCTTACCGTCGCCGGCGTCGTCGTGCTCGCGCGCGCGTGAATGCCCGGGCTATTCGAGGTACTTCGCCGCCGGCACGTCGCGCGAATACTGCGGCCCGGCGATGAACTCCTTCGGGTCGTAGGTCCAGAACTGGCTCACGGCGGGATAGGTGGCGATGGTGGTGTTGACGAGCTGGCCGCCCTTGCGCTCGACCTTGCGGATGTAGATGTTGAGGATGGGCTTGCCGTACTCGCCGAGGCGTATCGGCCCCATCGGTCCGTGGTCGAGCTTCACTTCATGCAACGCTCGGATGAACGCGGGCTTGTCCTCGAACCTGCCATTGATGCGCTTCATCGCCTCCTCGAGCCACAGGCCCGCGGTGTAGGTGCCGGCCGTGTAGAACCCGGGCGTCACCTTGTACTCGCCTTGGATCGACTCGACGAAGCGCTTGTTGTCGGGCGTATTGCGGTCCACCGTGTACCAGCTCGCCGAGTACACACCGAGCGCCTCGTCGCCCATGTTCTTGAGGATGCCCTCGTCCACGAAAGTCGGGTTGCCGAACAGCGGCAGCTTCAGCCCGTATTCCTTGTAGGCGCGCAGGAAACGCAGCGGGTTGCTGCCGGCGAAGCCGGCGTAGATACCGTCGACATTGGTCTTGAGCTGGCCGATGAACGACCCGTAGTCGGGAACGTTGAGCGGGGGCCAGAGCTTCTGCACGATGCGCCCGCCGCCGTCCTCGAAGACGCGGTGGAAACCCGCAGCGCCCTCGTGGCCATAGGTGAAGTCGTCCGCGATCATCGCGATGCGCTTCAAGCCGAGCTTCTTCGCGGCATAGTCGCCGAGCGCGTACATCGGCTGCGCCGCGGTGCCGTAGACGTGGATGACGTAGTCGCTCTGCTTTTTTTGCGCGAGGTCGTTCTGCGCGGCAGAAGTGGGCGTGATGAGCGGAGTCTTCGAGGACAGCATGTAATCGTCGATGGCGAGCGCCTCGAAGGTGGCGAGCGGCCCGATGATCACGTGGACCTTCTCGCGCTCGATGAGCTCCTGCGCCTTCGTTTTCGCGAGAGCGGGCTGCCCGGCCGTGTCGGCGAAGATGATGTCGACCTTGCGTCCGGCGAAGGCGTAGTTGCGCTCCTTCAGGAGCAGGTTGATGCCTTCCTCCATCTGCCGGCCGCCGGCGGCGAGCGGGCCGGTTCTCACGGTGAGAAATCCGACGCGCAGGTTTTCGCCCTGTGCGAAGGCCGCGTTCGGCGGCAGGAATACGGCGCAGGCGAGCGCCGCAGACGACAACGGCCGTAGCAGGTTCATGACTCCTCCGAGGGGACACGCGGTGATTGTTCGAGTTGCCGTTATCCTATCAGCATCGCCCGCCTGCGGCAGTTTCGCTCCCGGCCGGGCAGCGCACGCCCCGGGTTACAATGGCCGTTCCGTCACGCTGGAAGCACGCTGCCTTGCGCCCCGATTTGCTGACACTCGCCGCCAGCCTTGCGGCCCGCGAAGAGCGCTTTGCCCTGGTCACCGTGGTTCGGCGCGAGCCGCCGAGCTCGGCGCAGGTGGGCGACGTCGCGCTGGTGACCGAGCGCGGCGAGTATCACGGCTGGGCGGGCGGGGGCTGCACGCGCTCGAGCGTTCTGCGCGAAGCGATGCGCGCGATCGCCGACGGCGAGCCGCGGCTTCTCAGCCTGTCGCCCGAGCCCGAACGAGGGCGGCGTCCGGGCGTGGTTTTCCTTCCCATGACTTGCGACAGCGGAGGTACCGTGGAAATCTACGTCGAGCCGGTGCTGCCAGCGGCGCGGCTGCTGCTTTTCGGAAGCTCGCCCGCAGTCCAGGTCCTCGCGCGAATCGGCCATGCCATGGGCTACCGCGTCGAGGTCTTCGACCCGGACGCCGGCGAGTCCGACTTCCCCGACGCGAAGGTGCTGCGCTCGATCGCGGCAGACGCCTTGCCGCGGGGCGCGCACGTCCTCGTCGCCACGATGGGAGACCGGGACATCGAAGCGCTCGAGGCGGTCCTCGCTCGCTCGCCCGCCTACGTCGGGGTGATCGCGAGCTCGAAGCGTTTCGCTCAGCTGCGCGATGCGCTGCTCGCCCGCGGGGTGCCGCGCGAGGCGCTCGAGCGCGTCACCGCTCCCGCGGGTCTGGACATCGGCGCGCGCACGCCCGAGGAGATCGCGCTCAGCATCATGGCGCAGATCGTCGAGCGGCGCAGGCGCGCGGCGGCGATGGCCCCGGGAATTCCGGAGCCGGCGGAGGCCCCGCGCGAGGCGGTCGATCCCGTGTGCGGCATGAGCGTCACCGTCGCCGGGGCTCGCCATACGGCGGAGGCCCTCGGCGTCACCTACTACTTCTGCTGCGCCGGCTGCCGCACTAAGTTCCTCGCCGACTCTGCGCGCTACCTCGCCGCGCGCGCCGGGGCGCATGGCTCGTGACCGCTGTTCGTCGACGAGCGATCGCTATATAAGGAAATACTGATAAACAGGGATGCTACAGCAGTCCCGGTCAGCGACGGCTTAGATCCGCGGTGACGCCGCGCGGCTCAAGGTTCGATGCTGGAGGGCTTGCTCCCCTTACTAGCCTGATGTATCGTCGGCCGAACAAGAAATAATATTCCATCGGCATGCGTTAACCCGGAAGATACGGCGCGACGGTCCAGGCGCGTCGCTCTGTTTTGGTCTGGGGAGGTTGGAGCGCCCGAGGGCGCGGAAAGGGGAGACCAATGATTCCTGCCGCATTCGATTATCACCGTGCTGACACGCTCGACGATGCCTTGAAGCTTCTGAAGAAGTACGGCGACGAGGCCAAGGTGCTCTCGGGCGGCATGAGCCTCCTGCCCATGCTCAAGCTGCGCCTCGCCTCCTTTGCCCATCTCGTCGATATCAACCGCGTTCCCGGCCTGGACTACATTAAGGAAGAGAAGGGGACGCTGCGTATCGGGGCGATGACGCGGCAGGCCGCGCTCGAGCGCTCCGATCTCATCCGGACCCAGTATCCCATTCTCGCGGACGCAGTCCCACTGATCGCCGATCCGCTGGTGCGCAACCGCGGAACCATCGGCGGAAACGTGGCCAACGGTGATCCCGGGAACGACCAGCCGGCGATCATGCTGGCGCTCGGCGCGACCTTCGTCGCGCGCGGCTCCAAGGAGCGCAGCATACCGGCGAGCCAGTTCTACAAAGGGCTTTACTCCACCGCCCTCGCGCCAGGCGAGATCCTCACCGAGATCCGCATTCCGGCACCGCCGCCCAAGAGCGGCGGGGCCTACGCCAAGTTGAAGCGCAAGACCGGCGACTTCGCGGTCGCGGCCGCTGCGGTCCAGCTGACGCTCGGGAAGAACGGCGCGATCGAGCGCGCTGGCATCGGCCTCACCAATGCGGGGCTCACGCCGGTCGAGGCGGTCGACGCAGCGAAGTATCTCGTCGGCAAGATGCCGGACGAGAAAACCATAGCGGAAGCGGCGAAGATGGCCGCGGCGAAGAGCTCGCCTTCCGCCGACCGGCGCGGCTCGGTCGAGTACAAGAAGGAAATGGCGCGGGTTCTGACTGCGCGCGCACTGCGCAAGGCGGTCCAGCGCGCGGGAGGAAACTAAATGGCCAAGCACAAGATCAGCGTAACGATCAACGGGGCGGCGCGCGAGGCGGAAGTCGAATCGCGCCTCCTGCTCGTCCACCTCATCCGCGAAGTGTTCCGGATGACGGGCACGCACGTCGGCTGCGATACCTCGCACTGCGGCGCGTGCACGGTGGTGCTGGACGGCAATCCGGTCAAATCGTGCACGGTGCTCGCGGTGCAGGCCGACGGCGCGAAGATCACCACGGTCGAAGGCCTGGAGCAGGGCGGCAAACTGCATCCCGTCCAGGAGGGTTTCACCGAGAAGCACGGCCTGCAATGCGGTTTCTGCACGCCCGGCATGCTGATGACCACCAGCGCGCTCCTCGAGCGCAACAAGAACCCGAGCGAGCAGCAGATCCGCGAGGCCATTTCGGGGAATCTCTGCCGCTGCACCGGCTACGTCAATATCGTGAAGGCCGTGCAATACGCGGCCGAGAAGATGCGCTAAGAGTCAGGAGATATCATGAGCGAACCCAGAACCGACGCCAAGATCTGCGGCATGGGCCATTCCATGAAACGCAAGGAGGACCCGCGCTTCATCCGCGGCCAGGGCCGCTATATCGACGACTTCACGCTGCCCGGAATGCTCTATATGGACATCGTGCGGAGCCCGCATGCGCACGCGAGAATCAAGAAGATCAACACCGCGCGCGCCTTGAAGATCCCCGGAGTGCTCGCGGTGATCGACGGCCCGACGCTCGCCAAGTACAACCTGCACTGGATGCCCACCATCTCGGCGGACACGCAGATGGTGCTGCCGATCGACGAGGTCATGTACCAGGCGCAGGAAGTCTGCGCGGTGATCGCCACAGAGCGCTACATCGCGGCCGACGGCGTCGATGCGGTGGAGGTCGAGTACGAGCCTCTTCCCGTGATGGTCGATCCGCACAAGTCGCTCGCGCCGGGGGCGCCGGTGCTCCGCAAGGACAAGGAGGGCAAGAAGGACAACCTCGCCTTTCATTGGCAGGCTGGCGACAAGGCGGACGCCGAGCGCGCGCTCGCCGCATCCGACGTCGTGATAAGCGAGAACGTGTATCTCCCGCGCATCCACGTTGCCTCGATGGAGACCTGCGGCTGCATCGCCGACTTCGATACCGCGCAGGGGAAGCTCACCGTATACATGACCACCCAGGCGCCGCACGCGGTGCGCACGGTGTTCGCGCTCGTCGCCGGGCACGTCGGCCTTTCGGAGGAAAAAATCCGCATCGTGTCGCCGGACATCGGCGGCGGTTTCGGCGGCAAGGTGCCCGTGTATCCGGGCTACGTCATCGCGGTGGCGGCCTCGGTCGTGATCGGCAAGCCGATCAAATGGATTGAGGACCGCATGGAGAACCTGCAGGCCGACTCTTTCGCGCGCGACTACCACATGAAAGTCGAGCTCGGCGCGAAGAGAGACGGCACCATGACCTCGCTCAAGATCAAGACGGTGGCCGACCACGGCTACGCCAACGCCTCGGCGAACCCGTCGAAATTCCCGACGGGCCTGTTCTCGATCTGCACCGGGTCATACGATCTCAAGCACGCCTTCTGCGAGGTCGATGCGGCTTACACGCACAAGCCGCCGGGGGGTGTCGCCTACCGCTGCTCGTTCCGCGTGACCGAAGCGGTGCACGCTATCGAGCGCGCCACCGACGCGCTCGCGCAGAAGCTCAACATGGATCCGGCGGAACTCCGCATGAAGAACTTCATCAAGCCCGAGCAGTTCCCCTACAAGTCGGTGCTCGGCTGGGAGTACGACAGCGGCAATTACGGCGTGGCGCTGAAGAAAGCGATGGACATCATCGGCTACGACGCGCTGCGCCGCGAGCAGGCCGAAAAGCGCAAGAAGGGCGACCTGATGGGCATCGGTATTTCGAGCTTCACCGAGATCGTCGGCGCCGGTCCGTCGAGGGACTTCGACATCCTCGGCATCAAGATGTTCGACTCGGCCGAGATCCGCGTGCACCCGACCGGCAAGGCGATCGCGCGCTTCGGCACCAAGAGCCAGGGACAGGGCCACGAGACGACCTACGCGCAGATCGTCGCCGAAGAGCTGGGCATTCCCGCCGCGCACGTGCAGGTGGAGGAGGGCGACACGGATACCGCGCCTTACGGTCTGGGAACCTATGCCAGCCGCTCGACGCCGACCTCGGGCGCGGCCTGCGCGCTCGCCGCGCGCAAGATCCGCGACAAGGCAAAGAAGATCGCGGCGCACCTTCTCGAAGTGAGCGAGCAGGATCTCGACTGGGAGCCCGGGAAATTCTTCGTCAAGGGCGCGCCCCAGATGGCGAAGACCATCCAGGAGTGCGCGTTCGCGGCGTACACCAACCATCCGCAGGGGATGGAGGCGGGCCTCGAGGCTGTGCACTACTACGATCCGCCCAATCTCACTTTTCCCTTCGGCAGCTACATCTGCGTGGTGGACATCGACCGCGGGACGGGCGACGTCAAGGTGAGGCGCTTCGTCGCGGTGGACGATTGCGGCAACATCATCAACCCGATGATCGTCGAGGGCCAGATCCACGGCGGCCTCACGCAGGGGATCGGCCCCGCGCTCTACGAGGAGATCAGCTACGACGACGAGGGCAACATCTCCGGCGGCAGCTTTCTGGACTACTACGTGCCCACGGCGCTCGAGACCCCGCATTGGGAGACCGACAAGACCACCACGCCCTCGCCGCACCATCCCTTCGGCGCGAAGGGCGTGGGCGAATCGGCGACCGTGGGCGCGCCGCCCGCGATCGCGAACGCGGTGGTAAGAAAATCGGCCTCGGGACGGATAAGGGTCGCCACGGCGATGACGACGACGATGAGGACGATTGAGCGGCCTGCGGGAGAGCCTGTATAAGCTGCTGACCTGAAATACGTGGCGAGAAGGCGGCCCCGGCGGCCGCCTTCGTTTTTTCCTGTTTAACGGTGCCCTTTACATGACGGGGTATAGTCCGAATGGCACATCAGGTCGATAACCTCGTTAAACATGATTTAGGTAAATTAGAGGCAGGAGGGGTGTGCCCTTTTCCGCTGTTCTTCAACCTTGTTGAGAGGCGAACCCTTGGGCAACGCGCCACGCGCTGCCGTCTTTGACTCGCTGGCTGCAACCGAGCAGCAGCTTCGCGCGCGACTCGAGCTTGCGAATCGGCTCGGCGCGCTCGCTGCCGACGCCCGCGACCTCGCGGAGCTATTCCGCGTGCTCTATGACGAGACTGCGCGCGTGATGGATGCGACGGTCTTTCTCTTCGCCCTCTACGACGAGGCGAGTGCGACCGTGCAGGTCGTCCGTCAGATGGACCGCGGCGTCGAGCACTCCGGCGGTACGTTCCCGCTCGGCAAGGGTTTCACCAGCGAGGTGATTCGAACGGGGGCGCCTCGGCTCGTCCGTCGATGGTCTGCCGAGGGACCGCCGGTGCGCCTCCTCTACGGGACCGAGGCGGGCGAGCTGGTCGCACCCCAGTCCGGCGTCGTGGTCCCGATCCTGTCCGGCGATCGGGTGCTCGGTGTGCTCTCCGCGCAGAGCTATCGACCCGAAGCCTACGAAGATGCGGATGTCCTCAGCCTCGGCGCCATCGCCGTGCAAGCGGGCATCACCGTCAAACGTCTGCACCACGAACGACGCGCCTTGCAGCTGGAAGCCGTCCTCGCGACCATGAACGACGCCCTCCTCATCGTTGACGCGCGCGGCGCCATCGTGCAAATGAACCGGGCGGCTCGAGAGCTTCTCTGCCTGGACAGTGCGAGCCTCGTCTTCGGCCAGCCACTCGAGCAGCAGCGGCTCGAGCAGTGGCCAGCAACGGCACGCGAAATCGCCCAAGCGCTCGTCCCCGTCATCGATGCCCTCCGCTCGGGCACGGGCGTCGTTGATGTGGAGATCGAGCTCCGCTCGGGCCAGCTGCGCGTCTTGAGCTTGAGCGCATCCGTGCTCCGTTCGCCGGGAGGCGCCCTGCAAGGCGGCGTCGTCGTGTTCCGTGACGTGACGGGGCAGCGCGATCTTGAGCGGCTGCGGGAAGACATCTTCGCAATGGCTTGGCACGACATGAAGACGCCCATTACGGTGATCCGGGGGCACGCGGAGCTTCTCCTCCGGCGCCTGTCCTGCGGCGAGCGCGATCCCAAGGTCCTCGAGACAGATGCAGCGTCGATCGTCACGCATACGGACCATCTCTCAGAGCTCCTCACGACACTCTTTGACGTCTCCTGCCTCGAGGCAGGTCTCCTCTCCATCTCGCGGGGGCCGACCGATCTCGGCGCCCTTGTCCGCGACGTGACGGAAGGCATGCAGTCGACCGCCCGCCACCACATCAAGGTCTTAGCCGACCAGAGCGTTGCGGGCGAGTGGGACAAGCGACGGATCCGGCAGGTGCTCATGAATCTTCTCTCCAACGCCCTGAAGTACTCGCCTGAGGGCTCCACCGTGACGGTGTCGGTGGCTGCTGACGAACGGGGCGCGACGGTCCGCGTGCGCGACGAAGGAATCGGCCTCGATGGCCCCGAGCTGGCGCAGCTGTTCCGCCGGGGTTACCGGGCGGAAGGGGCGCGAAACGAGACGGGAGGAGGGCTCGGCCTCTACTTCAGCAACGGCATCATTGCGGCACACGGCGGGCGCATGTGGGCGGAGTCACTCGGACATGGCCAAGGCAGCACGTTCTGCTTCACCCTGGCGTTGCGCGAGGAGCACAGCGCCGGTCGTCCAGTGGAGGATCGCGCATGAATCGCCGCCGGCTGCTCGGCATCGGCTGCGCGCTCGTCGCGCTCGCGCTTGTGCCTGCGGCGTCTCCGGCGCGCGCGCAATTGCTTGTGCCCGCGCCGCCTCCGGGGCTCGTGCCCGCGCCGACTGTGGGCATCGAGGAAAAGATCGACCCTGCGTTGCGCGCCTTGATGGCGTCCGATCCGCAGAAGCTTCTGCCGGTCATTGTGGAGATGGAGCCCCCTCTGCCTCCGTTCCTTGGCGCGGCGAATGTCAATCGCGCGTTGGAGGCCCTCGATCTCCTGCGTCTCTACGGCATTCCGGTCGCTGCGCTGTCCCTCATCGACGCAGCCGCGGGGTTCGCGAACGCCGCCGGCATCGACGCGCTGAGCCTCGTGCCTACTGTGGCGTTCGTCCATCAAGACGCGACGGTGGGGCCACAGCCCAGCGCCGCGCCGCCGGCGCCCCCCGCCGCTCCGGACCAGGTCTCGGGGGTCTACCCGAGGGTGGTGAGAGCCGATAAGGTCTGGCAGCAAGGGATAACCGGGGGAGGCGTGACGGTCGCCATCCTCGATTCGGGCGTCGCGGCGGACGCGGATCTCGTCCAGCCCGACAACCGCCTACTCGCCTCGGTCAACTTCGCCGACGAGCGCCTCACCAGCGACCCGGGCGGGCATGGGACGCATATCGCGGGGATCGTCGCCGGGAATGGCACGCGCTCCGGCGGCGAGTTCACGGGCATCGCTCCGCAAGCCAACATCGTCGACGTCCGGGTGCTCGGCAACACCGGGAGCGGTCGGATCTCCTCGGTGGTACGGGGGATCGAGTGGGTCCTCGCGCATCGCGCCGCCCACAACATCCGCGTCATCAATCTCTCCTTTGGCGCGCCGGCCAACCTTTCCTACCGCGCCGACCCGATGTCGGCGGCGGTGGAAATCGCGTGGCGCCGCGGTCTGGTCGTCGTCGCCGCGTCGGGGAACGGCGGCCCGGCGCGCGACACCGTCCTGACGCCGGGCATCGACCCGTACGCGATCACCGTCGGCGCGACGGACGATCGCGGAACCCTCGGCCGAGGCGATGACCTGCTCGCCTGGTTCTCCGCCTGGGGCAGCCCCGACTCGAACGCCAAGCCCGATCTGGTCGCACCCGGGCGGCGCATCGTTTCCCTGCGCGTGCCGGGAAGCGCCCTGGATACGCTGTTCCCCGAGCGCGTCGTCGTGGCGCAGAACGGAGCGACGTACTTCCGCCTGACCGGAACGTCGATGGCGACCGCCGTCGTGTCGGGCGCCGCGGCGCTCCTCTTGGCGGGGCGGCCGAACCTCACCCCCGATCAGGTCAAGGCGCTCCTCGTCGGCACGACGCAGCCGTACGGGGAGGATAGCGGCCAGGTTCTCCCCGACCCGATAGCGGACGGCAGCGGGCTGCTCAATGCGTACGCCGCCACCATCGCCGTGCCTTGCGATGCAGCGCCCAACCCTGTGCTCCTGGGTGGGTTCCTGGTCGGCACGCTCTTTAGCCCGACTCCCGTAGCCTGTGCCAATCGCGGACTGCGGCCCGCGGACGGTTTCGCCCGCGCGCTCTACCCGGTCCTTTTTGGTTCGCCGCTGCAGTGGAAGGATCCGCTGGCCGGCGGCATTTTCTGGGCGCTGCTCACCTGGGACACCCTGCTCTGGAACAGCGCCGCCTGGGATAACTTCGCCTGGGACAGCGTCGTCTGGGACAGCATCGCCTGGGACAGCATCGCCTGGGACAGCGTCGCCTGGGACAGCATCGCGTGGGACAGCGTCGCCTGGGACAGCATCGCCTGGGACACGTTCACGCTCGACTGAGCCAACAAGTCTCGGGGTACCCGCCTCGATCCTCGCGCTGACCCTGACGAAGCGGGGCGCCAGACCTTGCTCGTTTCGCGATCCGGCTGCGACGCCGGTTTTCAGCTTCCTGTGGATTGTCCGGGGCGCTTTGCATAGAATCCGCATTTCGCCGTCCTTTCCCGCGGACATGACGCGCGTTCTCTTCATCGACGACAACGACGACTTCAGGAAGCTTGCGCTGCGGTGGTTTCGAAGCCACGGCATCGAAGCCGAAGGCGCCGCCAACGGCGTTCAGGGGCTGGCGCTGCAGCGCGCCCGGCCGGCCGACGTGATCGTCACCGACATCTTCATGCCGGAAAAGGAAGGCATCGAGACGATCCACGAACTGCGCAGGGAGTTTCCCGAGGTGAAGATCATCGCCGTGACCGGCCTCGAGCCGCTGAGGCATTACGACGTGTTCGAGGTCGCTCGCCAGGTCGGCGCCATGAAAACGCTCAAGAAGCCGTTTAAGTTCGAAGACTTGATCGCGGCGGTGCGCGAGCTGACCGGGGGCTGACGGCGCCGAACGCGACGGCCTTCCATCCCGGGTGTACGATACCCGGCTGCTGCTGGACTGATCAGGGAGAAGAAAACATGACGTTCCATCAGGCCGCGCTCGTCCCGGCCCTGCTGTGCCTCTTCGCCGTGAACTCCATCGCCCAAACGCCCCCCACCGCAGCACCGCCCGCCGTTCCCGCCGACTTGAGCCCGCTCTACGTCGTCACCTACGTGGAGGCGAGGCCGACCGCCCGGGACGAGGCCGCGGCGCTCTTGAAGTCCTATCGCGACGCGAGCCGCACGGCGGCCGGAAACATGCGCTCGGTGGTCGTGCGGAGCGTCGGCCGGCCGGGACAGTTCGTGGTCGCCGCCGCTTGGAAAGACAAGGCCGCCTGGGACGCCCATATGGCGGCCGCGGGCACGAAAGAGTTTCGCGAAAAGCTCAACGCGCTGCGCAACGCGCCGGCCGACGACCGCTTCCACAACGCCCTCTCCGTCGGTCCGATGGAAATTGCCTCCGGCTCGGTCTACGGCGTGACCCACGTCGACGTGATCCCGCCGCAGAAAGACAACGCCATCGTCGCGCTCAAGGTCCTGGGGGAGGCAAACCGCGCCGCGGCCGGCAACGTGCGCTTCGAGATCGTGCAGCAGACCAACCGTCCGAACCACTTCACTGTGTTCGAGATCTGGCGCTCGCGCGAGGCCTTCGACGCGAACGGCATGTCCGCGCACCAGCGCGAGTTCCGCGACAAGCTCGCCGGGATGGCCGGCGCGCTCTACGACGAACGTTTGTACGAAATTCTCAACTAAGGGGACTCACATGAAACGGACCGCCATCGCAATCGCCTTCCTTGCCGCTCCCGCGCTCGCATTCGCGCAATGGAACGTACCCGCCGAAAGCCAGCGCTGCCCTTCGAAATGGGGCGCGGGCGACGAGCGCGGCTCGGGGAACCATATGAAGAATCCCGAGACCGTATTGCGCGGCGCGCGTCTCATCAAGACCGGCGAGGTGATCGAGCTCAGCCACGTCCTCGGGCCCGGCATGGCCTTCTTCGGCACGCGCATTTTCAACATGCATACCAAGCGCACCTTCATGAATACCGGAAGGAACACGCGCGGCAGCAACGAGGAAGTCGTGACCAGTGAAATCGGCCAGGTCGGCACGCAGTTCGACGGCTTCGCGCATCAGTCCCACGGCGATTCGCACTACAACTGCTTCAAGACTAGTGAGATCGCAACGCGCTCAGGCTTCACCAAGCTCGGGGTGCAGAACGCGCCGACGTTTTTCGCGCGCGGCGTGATGCTCGACATCGCGGCGCTCAAAGGCGTGGAGATGCTCGGCGACACCTACGAGATCACGGTGGCCGATCTGCAGCAGGCGCTCGAGCGCCAGAAGCTGAAGCTTCTTCCGGGCGACGCGGTCATCATCCATACCGGCTGGGGCAAGCTGTACGGAAAGGACAACGCGCGCTTCGTGAAATCGACGCCGGGCGTGGGCGTGGCGGCGGCCGAATGGCTCGCGAAGCAGGATCCGCTGCTCGTCGGCTCGGACAACTGGCCGGTGGAAGTCGCGCCCAACCCCGACAAGGACCTGAGCCTGCCGGTGCACCAGATCTTCCTGGTGGTGAACGGCATCCACATCCTGGAGAACCTGAAGCTCGACGAGCTGTCGGCCAAGCGCGTCTACGAGTTCGCGTTCACGATGCAGCCGCTCAAGATCTACGGCGCTTCGGGCTCGACGGTGGCCCCGGCCGCTATACGCTGAAAGCGCGCTGAAAACGCGGGAATCAGGTTCCCACCCTGCGCGGCGCTAGGCCAGCTGTTGCGGCCCGCCGATGATGAGTCCTTGCGCGAAATCCACCTCGATCAGGCGCAGCTGATCGAGCACTTCATGGCTCTCGACGAATTCCGCGATGGTCTTGATTCCCATGGCGTGGCACTTCTGATTGATAACCTCGACTTTCTCGCAAGCCGCGAGACCGCGGTCGACGTTCTTCACGACGCCGTAGGTGAGCTTCACGAAATCGGGCTTGAGCACTTTGAGGAAGCTGAACGAGCCCTCGCTGCCGTCGAAGCCGGCGAAGGTGAAACGGCAGCCAAGAGGCCGGAGCTGCGCCTGGATGTTCTTCAAGGGCTCGGCGTGCAGCAGAGCCGTGTCCCAGCCGAGCTCGAAAGTGAAGGCCCCTTCGGGCAGGTTCGCGTTCTGGATGTTCTTGGCGACGAAGTCCGCGAATTTCGGTTCGCGCAGCGTGTCCTCCGAAAGGTTGACGCCGTTTGCGGGCACGGGCCAGCCGGGCGTCGTCCGGGCGCGGGATTCCTGTACCCAGGTCGCAAGGCGGCTCACCACCCAGCGGTCGACGTACGGCAGCAGCCGGTACTCCTGCAGCATGGGAAAGAACGTTCCGGGCGGAAGCAGCTTTTCCTCTTCTTCCCGAAAGCGGACGAGGATCTCCTGGAACGGCGGCTCGCCCTGGCTTGAGGCGGCGAGCTGCAGGATTTTCTGGGCATAGAGCACGAACCCGCCCGTCTTCAACGCCGAAATAAGCTTGTCGGCGATGTTCTTCTGTATGGTGCTTTCGTCGTCCATCTGCAGTGTCATGTTGCGCCGTCGAGTCCCGATTCGGGGGTTTCCCGAGGGACGGAAGGACGCAAGAATTGTTCCTGAACGGGATCGCTCAGATCCGCGCCGCCTCGCGCGGTGCCTCCTTCGCCGGGACGCCGATCGCCTTGTTGATCCGCGGCATCACTTCGTTCGCCATGAGCTCCATCGAGCGGCGCGCGAGCGCCGGGTCCGCCCAGTCCATTCCGGCATACACGATTTCGCCGAAGTCCCCCGACCGCTCGCGCAGCGCGAGCAACTGGTCCACGACCCTGTTGACCGTCCCGCAGAGAACGAGCTCGGCCAGCAGCCGCTCGATCGTCACCGCGCCGTCGTCCTCGTTCTCGCGCAGCTTGAAGATGACGTGACGCTTGGCGCGCATCATCTTTTCGCGCAGCTGCATCCAGTAGAAACGGTAGGGGCTAGCAGGATCCTCGCGCGCGTAGCGCTCGGCGACCCGGTCGTCGTCGGAAACGAAGATCGTCCGCGCAATGCGCCACTCCGCGGGATCGGGAATCTTCCCGGCGCGGCGCTTGCCCTCGGCGTAGTTCTCCCAGTGGCTGGGCAGCCAATGGGGGAGAAGAAAATTCGCCGAGAGCGGATGAAAGTCGCGCTCGCCCATGGCGATCACGCCTTTTGAATGGGGCGCCACCACCGTGCCGACGATCTCGGGACGCGGGTTCTGCCAGGGCTTGTACATGATCCCCCGGCCGAGTCCGGGCACGAAGGTCTTCTCGGTCGTCACCTTGTAGCGGTTCCCGGGCAGGTCGATTCCATAGGGCGCATCGCGCTCCCAGATCGCGAGGATCACGTCGATCGCCTCGGCGAACATCCGGTTGCGGTCCTCGGCGAGGATGCCGAGGATGCGATTGCGAGAGGTTGGAGGTCCCGGTCGCGAGCTTGATCGTTTTGGTCTCGCCGATCAGCGTGGCGAGGAAGATCAGGCTGCTGGTGACGTTCTCGCAGTGATCGGTGAGGTGCTCGCCGACGAAGGCGTCGTGGAATCCAAGCCTGTCCGCGAGGACGATCGCCTCGCGGTCCTCCTGCAGCGTTTGCGCCGGATCGCGGTGGGGCGGATGCAGCGGCATCGTGAAGTAGCCCAATCGCATGGGCGGAATGTGCCGCATCGAGGCGCGGCAGTCAAACGCGATCGCCTCTCCTTCCGCCCGGTACGTTAGAATCGCACCAGCCTTTCACCGGAGCGGTTTCGGGAGCCCATGCCCCCCTTCAGACACAGGGATACGCGAGATTCGGGCTACCCCGTGCAGCCGGCGGCGGCGCTTCCTGCGCGGGCAGGACGGGGATTCTCCCGGGACCCAGGCCGGAACGAGCC
>VBCJ01000205.1 GCA_005884335.1 Betaproteobacteria bacterium
GCCGACCGCTATTCGTTCGGCGAGCTGCGCGTATCCCACGAGCAGAACCTGATCTTTGCCGACGTGCAGCTGTCCGATCTGTGCTCGCTGTGGCAAGAGGTAAAGGAATTGGGATTCGCCACGCCCAATGTCGGCCTGCTCACCAACATCATCTGCTGCCCGGGCGGGGACTTTTGTTCGCTCGCCAACGCCAAGTCGATCCCGGTGGCCGAGGCAATTCAGCAGCGCTTCGACGATCTCGACTACCTGCACGATATCGGCGAGATCGACCTCAATATCTCCGGGTGCATGAACGCCTGCGGCCACCATCACGTCGGCCACATCGGCATACTCGGCGTCGACAAGAGCGGCGAGGAGTGGTACCAGATCGAAGTCGGGGGCAATCAGGGTGAAGTCCGGCCCGGCCGGGGCGCATCCCTCGGCAAGGTCATCGGCCCATCTTTCGCTCGCGCCGAGGTCCCCGACGTGATCGAAAAGCTGATCGAGTGCTATCTCGCGCGACGCGACAGCGACGCCGAGCGCTTCATCGACGTGGTGCACCGCATCGGCGTCGAAGCCTTCAAGGAATCCGTCTATGGCAACGCTGATCAAAGAGCGGCGCATCGTCGCGGACAACTGGCATCTGCTTGAACGCGGACCTAAGGGCGAGTTGCCCGAGGTTCCGACGCGCGGCGACGTCATCGTTCCGCTCGCGCTCTGGCTAGCGCGCCGCGAAGAACTCCTTTCTCGCGTGGAAACGGGGCCGCTGGGCGTGTGGCTCGACGCGAGCGAAGGGCCGGAAGCGCTCGCCGGTGACGTGCAGCGCTTCCCGCTCATCGCAGTGAACTTCCCCAAGTTCGGCGACGGCCGCGGCTACTCGATCGCGCGCCTTTTGCGCGAGCGCTACGGCTTCAAGGGCGAGCTGCGCGCCATCGGCGATGTCTTGCACGATCACTTGTTTTTCATGGAGCAGTGCGGGTTCGACGCCTTCGCGCTGCGCGAAGACCAGGACGCGCAGGAAGCGCTCTCCGTATTCGGCACCTTCAGCGAGGGCTACCAGACTTCCGTGCTGCGCCCCGCGCCGCTTTTCCGCCGCCGCCTGGGTGCGAGCGAATCATGACCGAAACGCTGAAGCGCAAGACCTCCGAGCTCGAGCGCCTGTTGGTGCGGGTTGCCCTCGAGCACGCGCCCGCCGCTCTCGCTTCAAGCCTGTCCGCCGAGGACATGGTGATTACCGATGTCGTTCTACGGCACGGGCTCGGCATCGAGATCTTCACTCTGGACACGCAAAGACTGCACGCCGATACGCTCAACGTGATCGCCGCGATCCGCAAGCGCTACGGCTATGACATGCGCGTGTTCCGCCCCGAGCCCGAGGCCGTCACCGAGTACGTCGTGAAATTCGGCCGCGACGCTTTTTACGAAAGCGCGGAGCTGCGAAAGCGCTGCTGCCACATTCGCAAGGTCGAACCGCTCAATCGCGCGCTCGAAGGCAAGGAAGCCTGGATCACCGGTCAGCGCCGCGACCAGGCGGTCACGCGCTCCGAGCTCGAAGTGCAGGAATACGATGCGGCGCGCGGCAAAGTGAAATTCAATCCCCTTGCCGACTGGAGCGAGGACGAGGTGTGGACTTATGTTCGTGCCTTCGACGTCCCGTATAACGCGCTGCACGACCAGGGCTACCGTTCCATCGGCTGTGCACCGTGCACCCGTCCCACCGTCGCGGGCGAAGACGTTCGCGCCGGACGCTGGTGGTGGGAGCAGCCCGAGGCGCGCGAATGCGGGCTGCACGTCGAGCCTGATGGACGGCTAGCACGGTCGAAAACGGAAGTGCCGGCGTGAGCGCGGTGCTTGAATCGGCGCGCGCCGGGCGCACGGCGCTCCCTCTCCGCAGTCATCTCGACTGGCTCGAATCCGAGGCGATCTTCATCCTGCGGGAGGTCGCGGGCGAGTGCGCGAACCCGGTGCTGTTCTTCTCCGGCGGCAAGGATTCGATCGTGCTGCTGCGCCTGGCCGAGAAGGCTTTCCGCCCCGCGAAGTTTCCATTTCCGCTCATGCATATCGACACCGGGCACAATTTCCCGGAGGTCATCGCATTCCGCGACGCCCGCGCCGTCGAACTCCGCGAGCGGCTCATCGTGCGTTCCGTCGAGGACTCGATGCGCCGCGGGACGGTGAAGCTTCGCCGGTCCGACGAAAGCAGGAATGCCGCGCAGTCGGTGACGCTGCTGGAGGCGATCGCCGAGTTCGGCTTCGATGCCGCCATCGGCGGGGCGCGCCGCGACGAGGAAAAGGCGCGCGCCAAGGAGCGCGTATTCTCTTTCCGCGACGAGTTCGGCCAGTGGGATCCGAAGAACCAGCGCCCGGAGCTGTGGAACCTCTACAACACCCGCGTGGCGAAGGGCGAACACATGCGAGTGTTCCCCATCAGCAACTGGACGGAGCTCGATGTGTGGCAGTACATCGAGCGCGAGCGCCTCGCCGTGCCCTCGATCTACTATGCGCACCGCAGGCCCGTCGTGCGCAGGAACGGTCTGCTCGTACCGGTTACCGAGATCACCCCCCCACGCGAGGGCGAGAAACTGGAAGAGCTGTCGGTGCGCTTCCGCACGGTGGGTGACATCAGTTGCACCTGCCCGGTGGAATCCGACGCCGCAACGGCGGCTGAAGTCATCGCAGAGACCGCGCTGACCACTGTCACCGAGCGCGGTGCGACGCGCATGGACGATCAAACTTCGGAAGCCTCCATGGAGCGGCGCAAGAAGGAGGGATACTTCTGAGATGAGCTTGCTCGGTGAAATCGAGCGAAATCCGCCGGCGGTTGAAGACCGCGGAGTGTTGCGTTTCATCACCGCCGGCAGCGTGGACGACGGCAAGAGCACGCTGATCGGGCGGCTGCTGCACGATACACGCGCGATATTCGAGGACCAGCTCGCCGCGGTCGCGCGTGCCTCGAGCAAGCGCGGGCAGGATGCCCTCGACTTGTCGTTGCTCACCGACGGGCTCGAGGCGGAGCGCGAGCAGGGCATCACCATCGACGTCGCCTACCGCTATTTCGCCACGCCCCGGCGCAAGTTCATCATCGCCGACACTCCCGGACACGAGCAGTACACCCGCAACATGGTCACCGGCGCCTCCACCGCCGACGCGGCGGTGATCCTGGTGGATGCGCGGAAGGGCGTGCTGCCGCAAACGCGGCGCCACACCTACATTGCTCACCTGCTCGGCGTGCGGCACATCGTAGTCGCCGTGAACAAGATGGATCTCGTCGGTTCCGACGAGGCGACATTCGAATGCATCCGCAGGGATTTTCTCGCCTTCGCCTCGGCGCTTGGCATCGTCGATCTGCGCTGTATCCCGATCTCCGCCCTGCGCGGGGACTTCGTCGTGGAACGCGGCGAACTCATGAGGTGGTATCGAGGCCCCACGCTGCTTGCGGCGCTCGAGGAAATCGACGTGGCCGACGAGGCCGACGCGCTGCCACTCCGCTTTCCCGTGCAACTTGCGGTGCGACCCGGAGCGGGGACGGATTTCCGGGGTTACTCCGGCAGGATCGAATCGGGAGCCGTGTTCCGTGGAGCCGAGGTGCTCGCCCTGCCCTCGGGGCGCCGCACGGTCGTGAAGGACATCGTTTGTCTCGAGAGCTCGCTGCCCGTCGCGGTCGCCGGCGACTCGGTGACGCTCACGCTCGCTGACGATATCGACATTTCGCGGGGCGACCTGCTTGCCGAGCCGACCCTCCCGCCGCGGGCCGCGAAGTCAATCGAGGCACGACTCTGCTGGCTGTCCGCCCAGCCCCTCGATGCGCGGGCCTTGCCGGTCGCCCGTTTTGTGCTCAAGCACACCACGCGCAGCGTGAGGGCAAAGCTCGTTTCGCTCAACTCGCGCGTCGATGTCGACACGCTCGAGCGGCACACGAAGCCCACGAGTCTGGCGATGAACGATATCGCGCACGTGGCCCTCGCGCTCGCCCAGCCGCTCTTCGTCGATTCCTACGAGTTGAACCGCGCCACCGGCTCCTTTATCCTGATCGACGAAGCCTCCAACCAGACCGTGGCTGCGGGGATGATCGATGGGTAAAGCCTATCTAGTCGGTGCCGGCCCCGGCGCACCGGACCTGCTCACGGTGCGCGCGGCGCAAATTCTCACGCGCGCCGACATGGTGTTTCACGACGCTCTCGTGCACCCGCAGACGCTCGCGCTCGCTGCGCGCGCCCGAAAGATTCTCGTGGGCAAGCGCAGCGGCCGCCATTCGACGGCCCAGAGTTTCATAAACAAGCGGCTGGTGGACGCCGCCCGCAAGCACGGTGTCGTAGTGCGGCTGAAGGGAGGCGACCCCATGCTTTTCGGCCGCGCGCAGGAAGAAATCGACGCTCTGCGCAAGGCCGGAATCGATTTTGAAATCGTCCCGGGAGTGACCGCTGCGACAGCCGCGAGCGCCGAGCTCGGCGTATCGCTCACCCGCCGCGGCCTTGCCCGCCATGTCGCCTTCGTCACGCCCCGCGCAGGCAGGGGCGAGCGCAGGAACGATTGGGCGGCGAGCGTGCTCGCTGCCGACACTGCAGTCATCTACATGGGCGCGGGGCTCGCCGAGGGAATCAGCGCGGAATTGGTAGCGCGCGGCAAGGCGAAGGCCACCCCGCTCGTTCTGGTGGAAAGCGCGACGCTTCCGGAGCGGCGCATCCTCCGCGGAACGCTGGCAGACCTGCCCACGCTGGCGCTTCAGGCCGGCGGTGGCCCCGCGGTGCTGCTCCTCGGCGAAGTGCTGAGGGACGCGATTGCGGATCGCGCCGCCGTCGCTATCCCGGAAATCCAGGCTTATCTCAGGCGGGCCTGAGCCGCAGGCGCCGAACCCGTTTCAGTTTGCGGGGTCAGATTCGAGGTATTCGTTTCCCGAGGTTCAGCTCATGAGCTCACGCCCCATCCCGGAGACCGTCTGGCGCTCGCCTTCCGGCGAGGTCCTGTCCTGCATCGAAAAACTGAAAGTGCTCCGGGAGAATCTGGAGGAGATCCAGCAAATCTGCCAGGATGCGCTCGAGGACGCGGTGCTCATGGGCTGTGACGAGAGCCAGTTCAGGCAGATCCTCGGCAGGCTGGTGCAGCAGATCGAAAATCCCTACCGCGACAAGCCGGAGTGATTGGCTTTAGTCTCGCAGCGCGAGAAAGACCGCCCAGATCGAGAGCGCCACGAACGCGGCGAGTGTCCACTCCGGAATGCTGAATGAGAGCAGCGTCCAGTCGACCGCCCCGCACTCGCCCGACCCACGCAGTACGCGGCTCAATCCCTCGATAGGCCCGAACGCCGAGAGCAGATAATCGAGCGCGGGACCGCATGCGGGCCGTTTCTCCGGAGGCAGGTGCTGCAGCCACACGTGCCGCCCCGCGACCGCGATGCCGATTGCCGCGATGAAAGCGACGACCCCGCCGTAGAGCCCCGCCGCTAGCCTGCCCGCCGGGTGATGAAGGGCAGCGACAAGGAATGCGACGCCGACCGCAAAAAGAAGAATCCTCTGGATGATGCACAAGGGACAGGGCTCCAGACCGACGACGAACTGCAGGTAATAGCCGAATGCGAGCATTCCGGCGCAGACGAGAAATCCGATAAGATTTCCGATTCGCCGGGAAAGCAGGAGTCTGATCATGGAGGGAGAGCCTAGCATTAGAATGCCCGAAGCAGCACCCCATGCCCGCCGTTTTCAGGGAGCCGAGAGTTGAGAGCGCACCTTGCCCGCCGAGAAGACCTGGGTCTTACCCGTGCCGAGTTCTCGGTTCTGGCTCGGCTTTCCACTCCGGCCAAAATCCAGGGTTTTCTCGACGCGCTGCCCTCCAATTTCGAAATCGGCGGCCAGACCTGCCTGCCGGTGCGCGAAGTGCTGCGCCAGCGCCGGGCTCACTGCATCGAGGGCGCCATGCTGGCGGCGTGCGCCCTGTGGGTCCACGGCGAGCCGCCTCTGCTCATGGATCTCCGGGCCGAGCGCGACTACGACCACGTGGTGGCGCTGTTCCGGCGCGGAACCTGTTGGGGTGCGATCTCGAAAACCAATCCGCCCGTGCTTCGCTGGCGCGATCCGGTGTACCGAAGCTTGCGCGAGCTGGCGATGTCCTATCTGCACGAGTACGCGAACAATCGCGCCCAGAAAACGCTGCGCAGCTACTCCCGTCCCTTCGATCTGCGCGGGTTCGATCCGACGCTATGGGTCACCGGCCGAAAAAACTGCTGGGAGGTGGGCGAAGCGGTCGACGAGACACGCCACTATCGGCTGGTGACCAAAAGGCAGGCGCGGGTGCTGCGCCTGCGCGATGCCATGGAGCGCAAGGCTGGCGCCCTGCTCGAGCACCGGCCGCCGCGAAAACGGTAGACCAGCGGTTCAAGCGATTTCCCGTGCCCGGCGCACGCTTTCGATCAGCGAAGTGCGCATGAGGAATTGCCTGTGGAGGCCGGGATCGGCGACCGAGCGGCGCAGCCTGTCGAAATTGTCCTGACGTACTTTCGGATCGCGCTCCTCGAGCCTCTTCTTGTTCGCGACGGTTTGCTGCTGCACGAACTCGATGTTGATCGGCCGCCGCCGACGCTCGTAACGATCGAGCAATTCCTCGCTTGCCTGCCCGATCGTGACCCGATGCAGCGTGTCGGCGAGCTCCATCGCGTCGTGGATGCCGCAGTTCAAGCCGAGGCCCCCGACCGGATTGTTGACGTGTGCAGCGTCACCCGC
>VBCJ01000438.1 GCA_005884335.1 Betaproteobacteria bacterium
AAAGCATCCGCGCACCTTCAGCTTCGAGTTCTTCCCGCCGAAAACCCCGGAAGGGATGGAAAAACTGCGCGCGACCTGGAAGCAGCTCGCGCAGTTGAAGCCCCGCTTTTTCTCCTGCACTTACGGCGCGGGCGGCTCCACGCGGGACCGCACGCTGGAGACCGTCCTTGAAATCCAGGCCGCCGGACACCGCGCGGCGCCCCACATCTCCTGCATCGGCGCCACGCGCGCCGACATCGCCGCGACACTCGAGCTGTACAAGTCCAAAGGCATCGGTCACATCGTCGCCCTGCGCGGGGACCTGCCTTCGGGCGCCGCGAGCGCGGGAGAGCTTCGCTATGCGAGCGATCTGGTGGCCTTTGTCCGGGAGAGGACGGGCGACCACTTCCACATCGAAGTCGCCTGCTATCCGGAGTTCCATCCCCAGGCGCGCAGCCCCCGGGAGGATCTCGCGAGCTTCAAGAGAAAGATCGAAGCGGGCGCGGACGCGGCGATCACGCAGTATTTCTACAACATCGATTCCTATTTCCGCTTCGTCGACGACTGCGAGGCGCTCGGCATCGACCTGCCCATCGTTCCGGGAATCATGCCGATCGGGAATTTCTCGCAGCTTGCGCGCTTCTCGGACGCCTGCGGCGCCGAAATTCCGCGCTGGCTGCGCCTGAAGATGCAGAGTCTCGGCGACGACGTCGCCTCGATTCGAAGCCTGGGCCTCGACGTGGTGACCGGACTGTGCGACCGGCTGCTCTCAGCCGGAGCGCCCGGCCTGCACTTCTACACCATGAACCAGGCGGGGCTCACTTCGACGATCTGGCAGCGGCTGGGAATTTGACCCCGGCTACGATCAGGCCCCTCTGGGCAGGGCCTCGGCGCGCGACGGCTGCCAGCCGAGCCGCTGCGAAACCGCCTCGGCCGCATCGACCAGCTCGCGCACCCAGCCGAGCAGCGCTTTCCTCGGCATGCGGTGCACCGGGCCGGCGATGCTGATGGCCGCAACCACGTTACCCGAGTAGATCCGTATCGGCGCGGCGATCGAGCGCAGCCCGATCTCGCTCTCCTCGTCGTCCACGGCGTAGTTGCGCGCGCGCACCGCCGCCAGCTCGCGGCGCAGCGCCTTCGCGTCGACGATCGTGTTGGGCGTGCTCGCGGGAAGCCCGCGGGCGATGATCCGGTCGATCTCTTCGTCCGGCTGGAACGCAAGCAAGGTCTTCCCCACCGCCGTGGAGTGCGCGGGCACGCGCGTGCCGACCTTGGAACCCATGCGCAGCGCCTGCTTGCTCTCGTGCGTGATGATATACAGGATCGAATCGTGGTCGAGAATTCCCAGATGAACGGTCTCGCCGGTCTTCTCCATCAGCGTCCTGAGGAACGGCCTCGCCTCCATCGTGAAATCCATCTTGCGACGGACCATCGCCCCCAGCTCGAACAGGGCGAGTCCCGGATGATATTTGCCGTCCGCGGGGTTCTGCTCCAGCATTCCTTCCTCGAGCAGCGTCGAAGCAAGGCGATGCACGGTGCTCTTCGCCAATCCAAGCCGCTTTGCGAGATCGCTGATGCCGATCTCGTATTCGTCCTCGGAGAACGCCTTCATGAGCCGCAGGGAATTCGCGACTGACGACAGCCGCGTCCGGAATCTTGCGGAATTGGGTTTTCGTTCCATCGCGGACGCTTTCAAGCGGGCCTCGGGCGCGCCAACCGCATTGCGACGGCGAAACTCGTGACCACGGTGACCGCAACGCCGAATCCCATCGCGAGTTCGGCTCCCGCCAGCACTGCCGCGGCTTGCGTTGAAAGGAGCCGCGCCATCCCGAGGCCCGCAATTCCGACGCCGAGCGACGCGATCGCAAGGCCCATCGCGCGCGAGGCCACCCTCGCGCGCCGGTCGGCGCGCTCGACCATGCGCGCCACCCATGCGCCGTTGAGACCGTCGGTGGCCATCATTCCCAGCGTAAACACGAGCCCGAGCCCGACCGAAAACGGCCAGCCGGCCAGATGCGCGGCGGTCAGCGAAAAAAGCGCGGCCTGGCTGATGGTGTCGAAGGAAAGCGCAAACGCCGCGCCGATCATCGCGATGACGGCGGGATGGCCGGTTTCGGCGATTCGTCCCAGCCAGCGCCCCTTGATCCCCGCCAGGCGCACCACGCGGTCTGCGGGGGTGTGGAAAACCGCGACGGCATTCACGATTCCCAGCGCGAGGAGAAACACGATGGAAATCCAGGCGCCGATCCGCTCCAGCCATTCCGGAGCCGCGCCGTCGTGCAAGGTGGCCGCCACGAACGCGGCGACCAGAGTGACGATGGCGCCATGGCCGAGCGAGAAGAAGCACCCGGACCCGCGCGCAACGCGCGGCCGGTTTTGCCCGTTGTAGCGCGCGAGTCCGTCGATCGTCGCGAGATGGTCCGGATCCATCCCATGGCGAAGGCCGAGGAGGAACACCATCAGCGCGAGGCCTGCGA
>VBCJ01000439.1 GCA_005884335.1 Betaproteobacteria bacterium
GCCTCAAGGGCGGGCTCATTGTGCCTATAGAGTTTTCGAGAGCTACGCTTTGGCTTTCTCTGGAGCTGGATTCCAGATGCTGATTCGGCGGGTTTCTGGCATGAGGAAGAGAGCAAGCACGAAGCACACTGCGGGCACCGTGATCGGATAGATCAGCGCGTAGCCAAGGCTACCCGTGGCCTGAAAGGCAGCCGAAGTGATGAACGGCACCAACCCGCCACCCCAGCCGTTGCCGATGTGATACGGGACGGACACGGAGGTGTAGCGGATCCTGCCGGGAAAGTATTCGGCGAGGAACGCCCCGATCGGTCCATAGGTCATCCCCACGTAGGACACGAGGATGCAGATGATGAAAATCGCGACGGGATAGTTGATATTGCCCGGCTGAGTGACCGTTCCGAGCCATGAATACAGGGGATAGTAGGTTACCGCCGCGAGCAACATGCCTCCCAAGATCACTGGTTTGCGGCCGATCAGATCTGACACCCAGCCAAACAGGATCAAGGTCGGCGTTGCGATGAGCAGCGCGATACCCACGATGAGGCTCGAGGTCACTACGTCCACCTTCGATACTTGCTGCAGGTAGTACAGCGCCCAGAATTGCCCGCTGTACCAGACGCATCCCTGCCCGATCACCACGAGGCTGGCGATTAGCACGAACTTGATATTCGAGCTGAGGAAAGCTTCCTTCCAGGGGTTCTTGGTCATCTGGCCTTTGGCTTTGAGCTCCTGGAAGATCGGCGTCTCCTGCAGCTGCAGGCGGATGTAGATCGCAATTGCCACCAGTAGGAAAGAAGCCAGGAACGGGATGCGCCACCCCCAGTCGTTGAACGCCTCGGTGCCGACGTACTGGCGCGTACCGACGATCACGGCCATCGACACCACGATCCCGAGAGTCGGCGAGGTTTGCAGCCAACCCGTGTAGTAGCCGCGGCGTTCGTCCGACACGTGCTCGGCGACGTAGGTGATGGCGCCTCCATATTCGCCGCCCAAGCACAGGCCCTGGATCATTCGCAGGGCGAAGAGAAGGATCGCGGCGGAGAGACCGATCGACTGGTAGCTGGGGATCAACCCGATCACCCCCGTGCCCAGCCCCATTCCGGTCAGGGTGATGAGGAACGTGTACTTGCGGCCGACCCGGTCGCCCAGCCATCCGAAGAGGAACGCCCCCAGAGGGCGGATCAAGAATCCGGCGGTGAACAGCGCAATCGTGCTCAGCAGCGCCGCAACCGGATGGGTCTTGTCGAAGAACTTGACCGCCAAGATCGCAGCCAAGCTTCCGAAGATGTAGAAGTCATACCATTCGATGACGTTTCCCACCGCCGCGGCGACGATCACGCGCCGGAAATCCTTCGGGACTGCAGCAGCCATGGTTGTTCTCCTCCTCTTAAGCCGAAATACCTCTCGGCAAGCTCCCGGACAACCCGCCCGATGCTACCCGTCCGGTCTGGAGGTCTCCATTAGGGAAAACCCTAGGGTAAGCTGGACCAGCGCGGCCACCGAGTCCACGCCCATCTTTTCCATTACCTTCGAGCGGTGGAACTCGACAGTCTTCATGCTGATGTCCAACTCGCCCGCGATGATCTTATTCGGTTTGCCTTCGATGACGCGGCGCAACACGTCGCGCTCGCGTTCGGTGAGTGCCGCCAGGCGGCCCGACACCTCCAGCCGCCGCACTCGTGTCCTGCGAATTTCGGCGTCGTGCTGCAAGGCCTTCTTGATTACAGAGATGACCTCGCGATGACTGAACGGCTTCTGGATGAAATCTACCGCGCCACCCTTGAGCGCGCTCACCGCAGCCGGCACATCGCCGTGCCCCGTAACGAAGACGATCGGAATCTCGATGTTCCTGCCATTCAGATACTCCTGCAGCTCCAGGCCGCTCATGCCAGGCAGCTTCAGATCCAGCACGAGGCACCCGGCACTCCCCTTCCGATAGGACTCGATGAACTCCGCCGCCGTGGCGAAGGCCTTCACGGCGATCCCGTTCGATTCCATGAGCCACCGCCAGAGGGTGCGGATTGACTCGTCGTCGTCGACGATATATGCCGTGGGCGCCTGATCGGAATACATGTCGTTCATCGGTGGAACACTCACTCGCTGGCGGGAAGCAAACCGCGCACCGTGTTCATGAGTTCCTTCGTGGAGAACGGCTTCGTGACGTACGCGTTCGCCCCGAGGTGCAGGACCAAATCCGGCCGGAAACTTTCCGCGCGCCGCAGGGCTTCCTCGCCGTTGCGCGCGACCCGCACCTCGTAGTCGCTTCCGCGCATCAGGAACTCGAGCAGGGTGACGATGTTCGGCTCGTCGTCGACGATGAGAATGCGGCGAACCATGGGTTCCCGGAGCGCCTCACGCAGCCTTGACGAGTGCAAGCCCGCGCGCGAGCGGCAGGGTGAACGAGAAGCAGGCACCTTCGCCAGAGCGGCTCGTGACCCACATGCGGCCGCCGAAGTGCTCGATGATCCGGCGGCTGATGTGCAGCCCCAGCCCGCTGCCCTGCGGCTTGCCGGTAAGCGTATCGCCTACCTGGCGGAATTTCTCGAAAATGACTTCTTGGTCGGCGGCGCTGATGCCGATGCCGTTATCGCTCACCTCCACGCGCAGAAAGCCGCTCTGCTGCGCGAGGGACACGGTGACCTTCCCCGGCGCCCGCTCGGAAAACTTGGCGGCGTTGGACAGGAGATTGAGCATCACCTGCATCAGGCGGTCGCGATCGGCGACGATACCCGGTACCTTCTGCTGTAACTCTACCGTCAGATCGATTTTCCGCTCCTTGAACAGCTGGCTCACCGCGGTGACCGAGTCCTCGAGCACCTCGCGCATGTCGATCTCGCTTGAATGCCATTCCGCGGCGCCGGACTCGATCTTGGCGAGATCCAGCACTTGGTTGATGAGTCGGGTGAGCCGCTCGGACTCCTTGACGATGATCCCGAGAAACTTCGTGCGCTCGCTCTCTTCCAGGCGGGGATTGTCATTGAGGATTTCCGAGAACGCGCGGATCGAAGTGAGCGGCGTGCGTAGCTCGTGCGTCACCGTGGAGATGAAGTCGTCCTTCAGGCGGTCGAGCTCCTGCAGCCGCTGGTTCGCGCCGCGCAGCTCGTTGGTCGCCGCCTCGAGCTCCCGCGATTTCTGCTCCAGCTGCCGGCTGTAGGCGAGGACCTGCGAGGCCTCGTCGATGATGTTGATCACCTCGTCGATGCCCAGGGGCTCCTCCTCGACGACCGAGGCGACCATGACGCGGGCCGAAGCGCTGCCGATGGCGCCGGCGAGGAGCGATTCTGCGCGGTGCACCAGGTCGGCGTCGGCCGAGAGCGCTTCGACCGATCGCGCGCCGCGGCTGCGGGCGTAAGCGCCAAATGCCTCGTGCGCGTGCTCCGGACCGAGAAAACGGCCCACCAGCAGCAGCAAGTCGTTGACCGAGGCGCTGCCGCGCCAGAAACGCGAGCCGGGGCCCGCTAGCGGGTGCTTGAGCGCATCGACGAATACAGTGGCTTGCCCGTGCTCGGCGGCATTGGGCCCTTTGATCAGCGATACGCCGACGTAGCAACCGATGTTGAAGAGCATGCTCCAGAACAGGCAGTGAGTGATGTCGTCCAGCCCTTGGAGCCCGAGGAGCT
>VBCJ01000088.1 GCA_005884335.1 Betaproteobacteria bacterium
CCTTCGGGCGGCGCGCGCCCCAGTAAAGCCTCATGGGGCGGGCGACGCCCTTTTTGAACGCGGCCTCGATGAGCGCCTTGATCGGCGCGAATCCCGTTCCCGAGGCGACGAGCACGATGGGCTTGTCGGATTCGTCGCGCAGGAAGAAAGTTCCGAACGGCCCTTCGAAGCGCAGGATGTCGCGCTCTTTCATGGTCCGGAACACGTGGTCGGTGAACGCGCCGCCCGGAACGTGGCGCACGTGCAGCTGAACGTACTCGTCGTCGTGCGGCGCATTGGCCATGGAAAAACTCCGCCGCGTGCCGTCCTTCAAGAGGATGTCGATGTACTGGCCCGGCAGGAACATCAGGCGCTCGTTCGCCGGGAGCTTCAGATAGACGATCATGGCGTCGTCCGCGGCACGCTCCAGCTTCTGCACGCGCGCAGGAAGCTTCCTGACCTGGATATCGCCCGCTTTGCGCACTTCGCGCGCCTCGATCACCACGTCCGACAGCGGCTTCGCCTGGCAGAAGAGGGCGTAGCCCTGCTCGCGCTCCTGCGCGGTGAGCGCCTTTTCCGAGTAACGGCCGTAGCCGATCCGGCCATCGACGAGCTTCCCCTTGCAACTGCCGCAGGCGCCGTCGCGGCAGCCGTAAGGGAGCACGAGACCTGCATCGAGCGCAGATTGGAGGATCGTCGAGCCGTCCTGCGCCGGAAACCGGTGGCCGGTGTTGCGTATCGTGACCTGATGCGTCATCGGTGCGCGGGGTAGAATCCGTTCGTGGAAAATCTGCTCATCATCGGTTGCGGTGACATCGCGCGCCGCGCGGACGCGGCGCCATGTTACCACGGCGATTCGTGTACGCTGCGCCTTCCCAACCGACGCATGAAAGCGGAACTCGGCGCATGAAGGCCGCGGACGCCTATCTCGTCATCACCAATCTGCCCGACCGCGGCAGCGCGGCGAAGCTCGCGTTCGAGCTCGTCGAAAAGCGCCTCGCTGCGTGCATCAATATCCTTTCGCCGTGCCGCTCCATCTATCGCTGGAAGGGCAAGACCGAGGACGCCGAGGAATTCCCGATGCTCATCAAGACCACGAGCGCGCGCTACGCCGAGCTCGAAGCGGCGATCCGCTCGGGTCATCCCTACGAACTTCCCGAGATCATCGCGGTCCGATTGACGGGAGGATTGCCCGCGTACCTTGACTGGGTCGATTCGGAAACGCGACCCGCCTAGATCTCATGCGCCGACTTGTGCTCATCGTTCTGTTGCTCTTGTCCGCGCTGCCGCCTGCGCGCGCGGCGAACGCCGACGATCTGCTCGAGCCCGACAAGGCGTTTCGCTTTTCGGCGCTGGCGCTCGATGCCGCCACGGTAGAGGTGCGTTACGCCATAGCCGACGGCTACTACCTTTACCGCGAGCGCTTCCGTTTCGCAGCCGAGCCCGCTTCGGTGACACTGGGCCCGCCTCAGTTTCCGAAGGGGCAGGTCCACGAGGACAAGTTCTTCGGCAAACAGGAAACCTACCGCAAGGAAGTGCGCATACGCCTGCCGGTCGAGGCGGCCGGCGCCGAGCGCTTGAAGCTCCTCGTAACTTCGCAGGGCTGTGCCGATTTGGGCGTGTGCTATGTACCGCAGGTGCAAAGCGCTGACCTTCGCCTTACTTCGCTGGGCGGACCGCGTTCGTCGATCTACAAGGAAAACGAGCCGTTTGCCTCTTCGCCGGAGCGCGTGACCGCAGCGAGCGACGACGTGCGTTTCGCGGGTGTTCTGGAATCAGGCCAGCTCTGGCTGGTCATGGCGGTGTTCTTCGCCGCGGGGCTGTTGCTCACGTTCACCCCTTGTGTCCTGCCGATGATCCCGATCCTGTCCGGAATCATCGTGGGCGAAGGCCAAAAGGTGACGCGCGGGCGCGCCGTGCTCGTCTCGCTCGCTTACGTCCTCGGCATGGCGGTGACTTACACCGCCATCGGAATTGCGGCGGCGTTTTCCGGGAACCTGCTTTCCGCGGCGCTGCAGAACGCCTGGGTGCTCGGAGCGTTCGCGGCAGTCTTCGTGGGACTTGCGCTGTCCATGTTCGGTTTCTACGAGCTGCAGTTGCCTTCAAGTTGGCAAGCGCGGCTCACCGAGGCGAGCAACCGGCTGGGGGGCGGGCACTGGGGCGCGGTGGTCCTGATGGGAGCGCTCTCGGCCGCGATCGTTTCTCCCTGCGTCGCCGCGCCCCTTGCGGGTGCGCTGCTCTACATCGGCCAGACACGCGACGCCGTCCTCGGCGGAACGGCGCTGTTCTCGATGGCGATCGGAATGGGCGTGCCCCTGGTTTTAGTGGGTGTGTCCGAAGGCTTGCTCCTCCCTAGGTCCGGTCAATGGATGCACGCGGTCAGGCAGTTCTTCGGAGTGCTGCTGCTTGCGGTTGCGATCTGGATCATCGCGCCGGTGATTCCGGTGGCGGTGCAGATGCTGCTCTGGGCGGCGCTGCTCATCGGATCAGGGGTATTCCTGCGCGCGCTCGAGCCTTTGGGCGCGGACGCGTCGGGCTGGGACCGGCTATGGAAGGCAGTCGGTATCCTCGCCTTGCTTGCCGGCGTCGCGCAGGCCATCGGGGCGTTATCGGGGGCGCGCGATCCGCTACAGCCTCTCTCCGGCGTTTTTGCGGAATCACCGGCGCAAAAGCCGCTGCCGTTCGAAACGGTCAAAGCGCTCGACCTGGACGCGCGTCTGAAGACGGCAGACAGAGTCGCGATGCTCGATTTCTACGCGGACTGGTGCGTGTCGTGCAAGGAAATGGAGCGCTTCACCTTCAGCGATCCGCAGGTACAGGCCCGGCTGGGCCGGATGGTGCTCCTGCGCGCCGATGTCACAGCCAACACGGCCGATGACAAGGCACTGCTCAAGCGCTTTCGCCTGTTCGGGCCGCCCGGGATCGTCTTCTTCGACGCCGGCGGCCGGGAAATCGAGGGTCTGCGCGTGATCGGCTACCAGTCGCCGGAGAAATTCATCAAGTCGCTCGATCTGGCATTGCGCTAGGGGACTAGCGCTTTTCCTTCAACCACCCCGCCGCATCGAGCGCGAAGTAGGTCAGGATGCCATCGGCGCCGGCGCGCTTGAATGCGACGAGCGCTTCCATCACGCACTGCTTCTCGGCGAGCCAGCCGTTCTTGAACGCCGCTTTCAACATCGCGTACTCGCCGCTCACCTGATAGACGTAGGTGGGCGCTTTGAACTCGTCCTTGATGCGGCGAACGATGTCGAGATAGGGCATGCCCGGCTTCACCATCACCATGTCTGCGCCCTCCTGCAGATCCAGCCCCACTTCCCAAAGCGCCTCGTCGCTATTGGCGGGGTCCATCTGGTAAGTGAACTTGTTGCCCTTGCCGAGACTTGCCGCCGATCCGACTGCGTCTCGGAAGGGTCCGTAGAATCCCGAGGCGTATTTCGCCGAATAAGCCATGATGCGCGTATGGATGAATTCTTTCGCCTCCAGCGCGGTCCGGATGCGGCCGATGCGGCCGTCCATCATGTCCGAAGGAGCGACGATGTCCACGCCGGCCGCTGCTTGAACGAGCGCCTGCTCCTCGAGTACGGCGAGCGTGTCGTCGTTGAGGATAGTGCCGCCTGAATCAACCAGTCCGTCCTGGCCGTGATCGGTGTAGGGATCGAGCGCAACATCGGTCATGATGCCGAGCTCGGGAAAGCGTTTTTTCAGCATTCCGACAACACGCGGGATCAGTCCCTCGGGATTCGTCGCTTCCTTGCCGTCGGGGGTTTTGAGCGACGGTTCGATGGCCGGGAAGAGCGCCATCACCGGCACACCGAGCTTCAGACATCGCTCCGCCACCGCCGTGACCTTATCGGGCGTGTAACGCGAAACCCCGGGCATGGATGGGACGGCCTGGGTCCGGCCCTTGCCCTCGATCACGAAGACCGGGTAGATCAGGTCGTCGGGGCCAAGCACGTGCTCGCGCATCAACCGGCGCGAGAATTCGTCGCGCCGCATGCGGCGCATGCGCACCGCCGGAAAACTGCCGTAGACCTGCATGATCGCTCCTTTTTTCGCCAGATGGATCAGTCGCTTATTCTCAGACGACCGACCGCGGGAACTTTTCCATCGCCCCGCCGCTCCTATGCCTTAGGCGACTTCGGTCGTCTCCCGCTTCTCCTCCCTGAGCGGGATGCCTTAAACCTTAAGGCACTTTGCCCCGGGCCGATTTCCCCTTTTGGCCCGGGGGTTTTTATTTCTAGCCCCGGGTCCTGCCCGGGGTTTTCGTTTGGCTCCCCGCTGCTTGATGCGGGGGGCGCCGGCAAGCGGGTATCCAGCCATCCTCGAAACACCGCCCCCGCTTGATCGAGTCCGGATTTCTTGAGACTCGAGAAAAGCTGCACGGAAGTATTGGGGGCAAGTGCCTCGATTTCTCCTTCGACCCGGCGCAGAATTCTCTGCGCTGCCTCCCGCGAGAGTTTATCCGCTTTGGTAAGCAGCACGTGTACCGGCTTTCCGGTAGGGCGAAACCACCCGAGCATCCGCTGATCGAGCTCGGTCATCGGGTGCCGCACGTCCATGATGAGAGCCAAGCCGCGCAGCGGCCCGCGCATCTGAAGATAGCCGCCCAGCAGTTTCTCCCAGGGTCCCCGAATCACATCGGGAACCCTCGCGTAGCCGTAGCCGGGGAGATCCACGATGAATCGATTCGCCCCGAGCGCGTAGAAATTGATGAGTCGAGTTCGTCCCGGGGTCTTGCTCACGAACGCCAATTGGCTCCCGGCCAACGCGTTGATGGCGCTTGATTTGCCCGAGTTCGACCGGCCCGCAAATGCGATTTCACCGGCGCTGGCCGGAACGTCCTCGAGCGAGGCTACGCTTTTGAAAAAGGAAGCGCCGCGGAAAAGCAACATGGATGGGCGGATCAATTTTGCTAGAATATCAGCCTTTTGAGCGAAGACTTAAGGGGGGAGAAAAACGGCATGAAACGAGCCTGGGCGCTTTTGAGCTTCGCGGTTTGCGCCGGCCCGCTCGCCGCTGCCGAGCCCGCAGCCAAAGCCGATTCCGCCAAGGGCCAGAGCATCGCCAGCAAGATTTGCGCGGCTTGCCACGGTGGCGACGGCAACAGCCCGACCCCCGCCAACCCGAAGCTCGCCAGTCAGATACCCGAATACCTGCAGAAGCAGCTCGCCAATTTCAAGCCTGCGACCGGAAAAAGGGCCGAGCGGGAAAACCCGATCATGGGTGGCATGGTCGCAGGCCTCTCCGTCGAGGATATGCGCGATGTGGCGGCGTATTACGCCGCGCAGCAGGTCAAGCCGGGCGCGGTAAAAAACCGCGATGCGCTCGCACTCGGTGGAAAAATCTGGCGCGGCGGCGACATGATCAAAGGCCTTCCCGCGTGTGCCGCATGCCACGGCGCGACCGGGACGGGTTTACCTGCGCTATACCCGCGTCTGGCGGGACAGTACGCCGAATACACCGAAGCGCAACTGAAGGCCTTCCGCTCGGGCGAGCGCAGGAACGACGCGAATAAGATGATGCAAGCGGTCGCTGCAAGGATGAGCGATCCCGAAATTCGCGCGGTGGCCGATTACGTCGCCGGTCTGCGCTGATATTCTCGTTTTCCTGCCCCGGCAAGCCTCGCAGTCCGAACGCCCGGCCGCGGAATAGCGAGGGCTCGGCTCGTGTTTACGCCGGCCGCGTCCGTCGGAAATTCCTCGGACCGGCCGAAACCTGCGGAATAAATGCGCCAAGCCGCGCGTTTGTATCGCAGGTTCGCTTTTTTTGGGAGGAAGCAGTGTGCAAAATCCGCGTAGCTTGCGCGGCAATGGCGGGGTATGTGGATGGCCCCGCGGTTTCTCGGCGAGCGTGGCGTTCCCGGGAAAACCTTCCGCGCGCTAGAATGCACGGTAGATGGATCGCCGCCTCATCATCGAGCACATTCCCCGGCTGCGTCGCTACGCCCGCGCGCTCGTCGGCGACCGCTACGTCGCCGACGACTTGGTTCAGGACACTCTGGAGCGCGCCTGGAACAAGTTCTATCTCTGGCGCCCGGGAAGCGACCTGAGGGCGTGGCTGTTCACGATCATGCATAACGTGTTCGTAAATCAAGCGAGGCGCCGCCGCTACGAGATCGAGCAGGCGATGGAGGAAGTGCCTGCGGTTTCGGTTCGCGCGACCCAGAGCGAGCAGCTCGAGCTGCAGGACGTGGACCGCGTGCTTCGTTCGCTCTCGCCGGAGCAGCGGGAGGTCGTGCTGCTGGTGGCGGTGGAGCAGCTGACCTACGAGGAGGTCAGCGGTGCTCTGGACATCCCCATCGGCACGGTCATGTCGCGACTTTCACGCGCGCGCGAGCGCATGCGCCAGCTGCTCGGCGGCCAGACCGTGATGCCTCTGAAAGTCGTCAAGTGAAGCCTGTCGCCGAGGCTGAATTGCACACCTACATCGACGGCGCCCTTTCCGAGGGCGCTCGGGCCGAGATCGAGGCCTGGCTCGCTTCTCACCCGGAGGATGCGGAGCGGCTGCGCGCGTACGCCGAGCAAAATGCTCTGCTCCGTTCGCTGTACAACCCGGTGCTCGACGAACCCGTGCCGGCGGCCCTGCTTGCCGTGCGCCCGCACGCATGGCGGCGCTACGCCGCCGCTGCTGCGATATTCGCGCTCGGAATCGGGCTCGGCTGGCTGGTTCGTGGCATGTTCATCACTCCGCAGATGCTGCCGGCGTCGCTCGCCCGACAGGCTGCGATTGCGCACGTGGTGTATTCGCCCGAGGTACGCCACCCGGTGGAGGTGACGGCCAGCGAGGAAGAACACCTCGTGAACTGGCTGTCCAAGCGTCTTGGCACCACCTTGAAGGCGCCCAAGCTGGGGCCGCTCGGTTACGAACTTGTGGGCGGTCGGCTGCTCTCCGGACCGCAGGGGCCGGTCGCGCACTTCATGTATCAGGATGGGCGCGGTCAGCGCCTGACGCTGTACGTTTCCAGGCAGAGAGGGGAGCCGCGCGACACCGCTTTCCGCTTCAGCCAAGAGGACCGCGTGTCGGTCTTCTATTGGGTCGACGGCAATTTCGGGTACGCCCTTTCAGGCGAGATAAAAAGAGAACAGCTGCTCCAGGTCGCCGAAGTCGTCTACAAGCAGCTCAATCCGTGATCGCCGAGAACTGATCGCCTAGTCGGCGGCGCCCAACTTTGCCATCTGGCGCGTGTCGCGCCGCTGCGCGAGCCATTGCTGGAAGCGCTCGAAGTAGAGGTAGATCACGGGCGTGATGTAGAGGGTCAGGAACTGCGACAGCACCAGGCCGCCCACCACCGCGAGACCGAGCGGTCGGCGGGCATCTCCGCCGGCGCCGAACGATAACGCGATCGGGAGGCTCCCCATCAGTGCCGCGAACGTCGTCATCATGATCGGCCGGAAGCGTATCAGACAGGCCTGGTAGATCGCCTCGGCGGCGGGCTTGCCCCCTTTGCGTTGCGCCTCGATCGCGAAATCGATCATCATGATCGCGTTCTTCTTGACGATGCCCACCAGCATGATGATGCCGACGAAGGCGTACATGTTGAGCTCGAGGTTGAAAGCCCACAAAGTCACCAGCGCTCCGAGTCCCGCGGTCGGCAGGCCGGAGAGGATCGTGAGCGGGTGGATGAAGCTCTCGTACAGGATGCCGAGCACCAGGTAGATCACCAGAATGGAAAGCAACAGCAGGATGCCCATGCCTTGGAGCGAAGCTTGAAACGCCTGCGCCGTGCCCGTGAATCTCGTGTTCAGCGTGGCCGGCACCTGCAGCTCCAGCGCCGCTTTCTGGATCACGTCGATCGCCTCGGACAGCGCCACATCCGGCTGCAGGTCGAACGAAAAGGTGACGGAGGGCAGCTGGCCGAGATGGCTCACGCTCATGGGGCCGACGCCGTAAGTGAGCTTCGCTACCGCGTTGAGCGGCACCAGCGCGCCGCTCGAGGAGCGCACGTAGAGCATCGACAGGGCTGCAGGGTCGCGCTGGAACCGCGGTTCGAGCTCGAGGATCACCCAGTACTGGTTCGTCGCGGTATAGATGTTCGAAACCTGGCGCGAGCCGTAGGCATTGGCGAGCGCCGCCTCGATCTGCTGGGGGTTGACCCCGAGGGCGGAAGCCTTCTCGCGATCGATCTCGACGTTGACTTGCGGCCGGGCGATCTGCAGGTCGCTCGAGACGTCGAGCAGCCCCGGCAGGGTCTTGAGCTTCTCCTCGATGATCGGCACCCAGTGGTACAGCTCCTCGGTGCTGGCGCCCTGCACCACGTACTGGTATGGACTCTTGGTGAGTTGCCCGCCGATACGTATCGCCGGGACGTTCTGGATGAAGACCTTGAGGCCCATCATGTTGGAGAGCTTCGGGCGCAGGCCCCGCACGACTTCGTCCGCCGATTTGCGCTGAGCGCGCGGTTTCAAAGTCATGGTGGCACGGCCGACGTTGAGGGAAGGGTTGAACGAGGTTGCGCCCATGAACCCGGTCACCGCTTCGATGTTGGGATCGGCGCGGAGGATCTCCAGCACGGAGCGCTGGTAGGTCGCCATGGCGTCGAAAGAGATGTCCTGGGGTGCCTCGACGAAGCAGAACAGCTGTCCCGAGTCCTCGCTCGGCAGGAATCCCTTGGGCATTTTCACGTAGAGCCATCCCGTGGCAAGGACGATGGCAAGGAACACGACCATCGTGAATCTCCGGTGTTGGAGTGCCCATTTCAGGGTCTGTCCGTACGCGCCCCGTACCGCATCGAACGCCCGCTCGCTCGCGAGGAACAGCCTGCCGTGCTCGACGTCGGCGTGCGGCTTGAGGATGCGGCTGCACATCATCGGCGTCAGCGTGAGCGAGACGAATCCCGAGATCAGCACCGCGACGATGATGGTGACGGCGAATTCGTGCAGCAGCCGACCGAGTATGCCGCCCATAAAGAGCACCGGGATGAACACCGCGGCGAGCGAAATCGTCATCGATAGAATGGTGAAGGAGACTTCCTTCGACCCATCGAACGTCGCCTGCAGCGGGCTCTTCCCCATCTCGATGTGGCGTGAGATGTTTTCCAGCATCACGATCGCGTCGTCCACCACGAAGCCTACGCACAGGGTCAGCGCCATCAGCGAGATGTTGTCCAGGCTGTAACCGAACAGGTACATCAGCGAGAACGTGCCGATGATGGACATCGGGAGCGCCACGGTCGGAATGATGGTGGCCGGAATGTTGCGCAGGAACATGAAGATCACCATCACCACCAGCGCGAGCGCGAGCATCAGCGAAAACCGCACGTCGTTGACAGATTCGCGGATGGTGTTGGATCGGTCGTACATCACGTTGATGCTGACCCCTGCCGGAACCTCGGCGCGGAAGGTCGGCAACAGTTTTTTGACGGCGTCTACGACCTCGATGGTATTGGTGCCGGGCTGCCGATAGATCGCGAGGATGATGCCGCGCTGATCCTTGAACCACGCGGCGAGCTTGTCGTTTTCCACGCTGTCGATGACACGGCCGAGCTCGCTCAGGCGGATCGGTGCGCCGTTGCGGTAGGTGACGATGATGGGCCGGAAGGCGGCAGCATCATAAAGCTGGCCCGTCGCCTGTATGGCAAACATGCGGTCCTTGCCGTAGAGCGTGCCGGTGGGCAGGTTGACGTTGGCGTTGGCGACGGCCTGCTCGACCTCGTTGATGCCTACGCCGCGCGCGGCGAGCGCGTTGGGGTCGACCTGCACGCGCACCGCATATTTCTGCTGGCCCTGCACCTGAACTTGGGCCACCCCGGAAATCGTCGAGATGCGCTGCGCGAGAAAGGTTTCCGCGTACTCGTTGACGGTCGACAGCGGCAGCGTTTCCGAAGTGAGCGTCAGGAAGAAAATCGGTGCATCGGCCGGGTTGACCTTCCTGAACGAGGGCGGTGTCGACATGGTCGGCGGCAGCTGCTTTGTCGCAGCCGCGATCGCGGAATTCACGTCCTGTGCCGCGGCGTCGATGTCGCGGTCGAGCGAAAACTGGATGGTGATGGTGGTGAGGCCCTGGCCGGAGAGCGAGGTCATCTGGTCGATTCCGGCGATCGTCGAGAACTGTTTCTCGAGCGGCGTCGCCACGGCCGCCGCCATGGTTTCGGGGCTCGCGCCCGGAAGCTGGGCCGAGACCTGGATCGTGGGGAAATCGACGTTGGGCAGCGATGAAACCGGCAGCAGGCGGTAGCTCGCCAGTCCGAAAATCAGGATCCCGGCCATGACCAGCACGGTCATGACGGGACGGCGGACGAAAAGCTCTGAAAGATTCACGGATGAGAACTACGA
>VBCJ01000089.1 GCA_005884335.1 Betaproteobacteria bacterium
GCTGGACGCTGCCCAGTAGGATCGCGCCGATCAGCGGCCCGATCCAGCTCATCGTGCCGCCGATAAGCGGCATCGCGATGCTGTTGACCGCGTACGACAGGCTGAACGCGGAGCTCGGCTCGATGTAGGAAAGGTAGTAGGGAAAAGTGGTTCCCGCCATGCCCATCAGGGCGCAGCTCACCATGGTCGAGAAAATCTTGAGCCTCAAGGTCGGCACGCCCGAGCACTCGGCGGCGAGCTCGTCGTCGCGGATCGCGGCGAGGCCCCGTCCGAGGGTCGAGTGCTCGATCGCGCGGGCGACCACGAGCGCAATCGCGGCCATCACGAGCTGCACCGCATAGATCAGGTGGATGTAGCGCGGCAGGCCGAAGGGAATCTCCCGGGGCTGCAGCACGTAGGCGCCGCGCGCGCCGCCGACGTAGTCCCAGTTCACGACGAAGATGTAGAGCACCACGGCGAGCGCGAGCGACGCGATCGCGAAGAACACGCCGCGCAGGCGCAGCGTGAGGTAGCCCAGGCCCAGCCCCGCGAGGCCGGCTACCAGCGTCCCTGCGATGATCCCCACGAGCAGCGGCGCCTTGAAAGCATTGTAGAAGAAGACCGTGGTGTAGGCGCCGATCGCGAAGAACGCAGCCGACCCGAAGTTCACGTAGCCGGTATAGCCGCCGAGGATGTTCCACGCGGTAGCGAGGATCACGAAGAGAAGCACGGTGTAGGCGGCAGTGAAGAAATAGTCGTTCGGGATGAGCTGCGTGACGGCGGCGAGCGCGAGCGCGACCGCGAAGGCCACTGCGGCGAAGACCTTGTTGCTCATCTGCCCAGTATCCCGGAGGGCCTGAACGCGAGCGTCGCGAGCAGCAGGCCGAAGGAGACGGCCGGCGCCCACGAAGGCCCGAAAAAGGTGGAGGTGAAGGATTCGGCGAGTCCGAGCACGAGAGCGCCGAGCAGCGTGCCGAGAATCGAGCCCATGCCCCCCAGCACGCACACGGCGAACACCAGGCCGATGAATTCGCGCCCGATCGCAGGCTGCACGGGCTGGATCACGATGAGAAAGGCGCCGGCGACGCCCGCAGTCGCGATCGAGAGGGCGAAGGCGAGCTCCTTGACGCGCACGGGATTCACGCCCATCAGGCGCAGCGCGAGCTGGTCCTGCGCGACCGCGAGCACCGCCCGGCCGAAGAAGGTGCGCGTGAGAAAGAGCTGAACGCCGACGACCATCACCATGGACACGAGGAAGGGCACGACCAGGCGCATCGGAAAATCGACCTCGCCCGCCCGCCAGGTCACGTCGCCGTAGCGGGTGCTCACCATGCGGTAATCCACGCCGAAGATCAGGACGAGAGCGACCTCGGTGATGAACAGGATGCCGAAGAAGAACGCGAGACCGCGCAGCGACTCCTGTCCGCGGCGCTCGAAGCAGATGTAGTAGATCCGGTACAGCACCATCCCCAGAAGGAAGAACAGGGGCGACGCCGCCACCGAAACGACGATCGGGTCAAATCCGAAGCGCTCGTTGACAATGTACGCGATATAGGAACCGAGGATGATGAACGCCGGGTGCGCGATGTTGACCACGTCGAGCATCCCGAACGAGATCGAGATGCCGACGCTCATCGCGGCGTAGAACCCGCCGAGCAAGAGCCCGGCAATGACGGCGTTGGCGAGCAACGCCCACGAGACTTCCATTTGCTGAAAACGGCGCCGGCGGGCTTCCCCGCCGGCGCCGTTCAATGTCTATTTCTTATTTTCGTGATAAGGCGCCTTCAGCTCCCCGGTCTTGTATTCCTTCGGGGAAAGCACGGTGAGACGCCCGGGTTTCTTGAATTGCTCGACGTCGTTGCCGGTGATGCCGTGGTACTGGGTCATCATCACGCGGGGCGCGGCCCATTCGCCGTTCCTGGCGAATCCGACCTTGCCGACATAGGTGTCGAACGTGTTCTTGTGGATGTACTCGGCGAGCTTCGCCTGGTCGAGTCCCTTCGTCGCCGTGATCGCCTGCTCGAGCACCTGCATCATCGCGTAGGCGTAGGGCGGCAGGTAGAAGCCGAGGGGATCCACTTTCTCGACGATCGCGC
>VBCJ01000090.1 GCA_005884335.1 Betaproteobacteria bacterium
GCGCTGCATGATGATCGGCATCGCGGGCGCGATGACGTTGGTGCCGTAGCCCGACACCACGAGGTCGACCTTGTCCACGTCGAGGAGCTTGGTATAGATGCTCGGGACGGTGGCGGGGCTGGTCTGGTCGTCGTAGTAGACGAACTCGACCTTGCGCCCGAGGATCCCGCCCTTCGCGTTGACGTCGTCGCGCCAGATCTCCATCGCGATCAGCGCCGCCTTGCCGTTGCCCGCGAGCGGCCCGGTGAGGCTCATGCCGAAGCCGATCTTGAGCGGCTGCTGCGCGAGCGCCGCGCCGGTCAGCGCGAGCCCGATGAACAGGGCGGCGCGCTTCAGAGCGGTCAGAATGTTGTCGCCTAGCATGGTCTCCTCCTCGGTTTGCGGAAAAATCGGTGTGGCGTTCCGAGGCTTTGCCCCCGTGCGCGCCTTCCCCCTCTGGCCTGTCCGGCGATTATGAAAGCGCCCGGTTATTTGTCAAGCGATACCCTCTACCACAGGCGCTCGCCGCGCTCGAGCCTGGCGAGCATCTCGATCTGGAATTCCCTCGGCCCGAAGCCGAAGCGCTCGCCCGAGCTCTCGTAGAAGAACGGGCGGTCGGTCTTCAGGCTGAATTCGCGCATCCACGCGAGCAGCGGCTCGTCCGGGTCGCGCCCGGCCGAGCGCAGGATATAGGCGGTTTTCGTTCTCCACCGAACGGGAATGATCAGCACGCCGAGCCGGTCCGGCTTGAATTCCTCCGGAAAGGGGCTTTCCTCCTGCAACCACCCGCAGACGAAGTTCCGGCACGGGTCGACCGGCCGGCGTTCGTAGATGCTGCAGCAGCCTTTTCCGCGGAAGTGGCACGGCTGGCCCGGCTTCATCTCGTAGCCCAGGATCGTGCCCTTGACCCAGCCGTCGCAGCAGACGGTGCAGGTCCCGCACTGCCGCGCTCCGTGCGTCACGGAGACCGGGTTGATCGGTACCACCGCGCCGCAGCAGCGCTTGTATTTCTTGCCGCTGCCGCAAGGGCAAGGATCGTTTCTTCCGACGGGCATCGGAAGAGTCTAGCGCATACGTTAGACTTCCCCAAAAGCACCGCCATGTCGGTCTCCTTCGTCATCCTTTTGTCGGTGCTTGCCGGCATCGCGCATCGCGGCAGCAAGGTGTCGGTGTCGCTCGCCGCGCTGCAGCTCGGCGCGAACTCCTTCATGGTCGGCGTTCTCGCCGCCCTGTATGCGGTGTTTCCGCTGCTGCTCGCGGTATACGCGGGCAGGATCTCCGACCGCATCGGCGTGCGCTACCCGATCCTGCTCGGCTCGATCGGCATCACGGCGGGCCTCGTCCTTCCGGCGCTGCACGAAGGCTTGCTCACCCTGTTTCTGTGCCCGACCTTGATAGGCTTGGGTCACATTTTCTTTCACGTCTCGATCCACAACGCGGTCGGATCGATCGGCGGCGCGGCCGAGCGCGCCAAGAACTTCAGCAGCTTTTCGCTCGGGGCTTCGGTCGCGACCTTCATCGGCCCGTCGCTCGCGGGATTCACCATCGACGCCCTGGGCTTCCGGCCGACCTTCGTCGTGCTCGCCTTGATATCGCTCGTCGTCGTGCTGCTCGCGCTCGCTTTTCCGCGGTTGGTGCCGCCGCGCGGCGAGCATCACGATGACAAGCAGGCGCGGCGGGCGCTCGACCTGCTCAAGGAAGCTCCCCTGCGGCGCACGCTGATCATGAGCGGGGTGACGCTCACGGGGATCGAGCTGTTCTCCTTCTACATGCCCGTCTACGGCCAGTCGATCGGCCTTTCGGCTACGCGCATCGGCCTGGTGCTCAGCAGCTACGCCGCCGCGGCGTTCGTGGTGCGGCTCCTCATGCAGGAGCTGGCCAGGCGCTTCACTGAAACCGGCGTGCTGACCGGCTCGCTCTTCATCGCGACCGCGACCTATGCGCTGTTTCCTTTTCTCTCCGGGGTTCCGATGCTGGTGCTGACCGCGTTCCTGCTCGGCCTGGGTCTGGGCTCGGCGCAGCCGCTCACCATCATGCTGACCTATCACCACGCTCCGCCGGGACGCTCGGGCGAGGCGCTGGGAATGAGGCTGACGGTGAACAAGATCACCCAGATCTCGATTCCGCTGGTGTTCGGCGGCATCGGCGCCGTTTTCGGCCTGGCACCGGTGTTCTGGGCCAACGCTGCTTTTCTGCTCGCCGGAGGAATCGTCTCGGTGAAGGATCTCCGGGCCTACGCCCGGAAGCCCGGCGCTCCGTAGCCGCGCGCCCTTTTCATCCTGTCGGAAATCTAATCCCCGGCTTCGGCAGGTCGAGCGTGCTGTTCATGTGCTGGGCATACCGAAACTGAAACGGATGCTCCTCGATATCGAGGCTTCTCAGGATTTGAGCCGATGGGGTGTCCGCTATCTTCAAGTAAGGCCGGTCCGGCTTCAGGCCTTTCCTCGCGAGGCACTTCGTGTATTTCGTTACTTTGAAGGAGCCCTTGAAACAGACTTCGCTCCGCACAAAATCGCCGTCGAGCCGTGAATACAGATTCGTGGTCACGTCGAACTCCGTGATCGAACCACGCATGGGAACGCGCAGCTCGACGTAGGGAGTGCCGGAGTCCTCTTTGGCGATGCCCACGCAATCGCCGCCTTGCTCGAAGATATCGACCTCCCGAGTCACCTTGGGCAGGCCCCAGATCTTGCCGCGAAGCTGATTTTCCTTCGACGTGACCGGTATCCCAAAAGCGTAATACCCGAATTTCCTGAAGAACGGCAACACCATGGGAAGCACGGGAACGTTCACGATCGGATCGGCCATGATCGGGATCATCATCGCGAACTCGTTGTAGGGCTTCAGGTTCATGACGTTCTTGTATTCGTAGCATGCGAGGACGACCACGGACCGCCCCCGGGTCATCTTCACCGGCTTCATCCTGGAATGGGGCATGATCACCTGCGCCTTGGCGTAATCGCACATGAAGATGCCGATCGCGCAGGTAACGTCGGCATAGAAAATCGGAAACAGGTAGCTCTTGGAAATCTTCTCGTCGAGTTGAAAAGGAGCCGGGGCCTCCCGGAGATGAAATCTACTGAAGAATGGATCCTGAAACTTCGCCTCGTTCTTCAAAAGCGGGCCGCCATAGTCGAAGTTCGGTTTCATAGAAGCGCCTCAGAGAAGACCTGGGATCCAGCGTTTCACACGGGCAAGATAGTCACGGTAGGGGTCTCCGAAGAGCGCCGCGAGGCGCGTTTCGTCGTCGCGGACGCGCCGATGGAACCATACGGCATGGAACGCGAACACCGCCGCGGCGAGCCACGAGTCGAGCGCGAAAGCGAGCCCCGCGAGAAAAATCAAGTGCCCGACGTACATCGGGTTTCGGCAGTAACGATACGGTCCAGCGGTGACGAGCCGCTCAGGCGGAATGGACACTCCGGGCCCGCCGCCGCCTTCGCGCAACCGGTAGTTGCCGACGAGGCGGTATTGCAGGTACCCCCAGGCGAGCAAGGGCAGCGCCCAGAGCTGAATTCGCGGCAGGCCCTGCTGGAACGCGGCCTCGGCGGAGAAGAGCAGGATCGGCCACAGAACGAAGGTGCGGTTCGAGGTGCTGCGCAGCCATCGCATCGCCGCACCGCTTGACCGCGTCACTCTTTTGCGGCCTCGGTCCCGGGCATGAACAGGATGAAGACATTCGCGGCGACGATCGTCCCCGCGAGGAAGGTGAACGTCGCGGTGAGGCCGAAGCTGTCAGCGACCAGCCCGCCGAGGAGCGGCCCGATGGAGGAGCCGAGCGCCTGCGCGCCGAAGAGGACCCCGATGCTCGTTCCGCCCATGCTCCTGGGCGTCGTCTCGAGGAGCCACGCCTGCAGCACCGGCCGGATCGCGTACAGGAAGAAACCGAGGACCGCGACGAAGAACACGAACGCGAGCGACTTGCCGGCGAGCGCCATGAAGACGAGCACCACCGCGGTCATCGCCATGCTGGTCATCATCACGCTCTTGCGGCCCATGCGGTCCGACAGGTGGCCGGCGATGGGCGCGGCGGCGAAGCCCGCGGTCTGCAGCGCGAACATGCAGGCGCCCACCCAGAAGGGCGAATAGCCCATTTCGTACGCGAGATACACCGGCAGGAAAGTGAGCAGCGCGTTCTGCGTCATCGAGCGGAACGCCGAGCTCGTCGAAAGCAGAGCGAGCCCGCGGTTGCGGAACAGCCCGGGCAGGCCGCGGAAATACTCGCGCAAGGACTGCGCCCCCGCTTCGCTCGAGGCCTCGCGTTTCTTCCCGCCGAGCTGCATCGTTCCGAGGAAAACGAAAATGAGGAGCGCGATCACAACTCCGGGAACGACGTTCAGGACCACCACTTCGCGCCAGGAAAGCACTGCGAGCAGCGCCCCCACGACGATGGGCGCGATGGCGTCGCCGACGTTCCCGCCCATTCCGTGCAGCGAGAGGACGAGGCCCTTGCGGTCCGGGAAACGGCGCGCGAGCGTGGGAATCGCCGTCGGATGCCACAGGCTGTTGCCGAACCCG
>VBCJ01000091.1 GCA_005884335.1 Betaproteobacteria bacterium
CCGGCGATCACCATGTTGTTGAGCAGCGTGTGCCCGGTGCGCGCGGAGATCCCGTTCCGCGCGACGAGGTCGCGGAAGAACTTGAGCCCTTTCTCGCCGCCGCCCATCACGTCGACCACCGAGGCGAACCAATCCTGGTTCTTCGCCTCGATGCCGAGCTTGCCCTTCCACTTGGGGTCGAGGAGATCCCTGTACGTCTTGGGCAGATCCCCCTTCTTGATGAGTTGCGTGTTGTAGACCTGCACCCATACCGAGAGGAGCGTGGCCGCCCATTCGCGGTGCGCCGGCACCGAGCCGGGCTGCAAATCCTTGTGCACCGGAGAATTCACCGCCTGCAGGATCTTCTCGCGCGAAAGCGCCTCCATCTCGGGCGAACCGAAATGGATCAGGTCCACGTCGTACTTCCTTGCGGCCGCCTCGGCGAGCGTGCGCTGCAGCACCTTGTCGGTGCCCGCGCGCCAGATGTTGACCTTGACGCCGTACTTCGCTTCGAAGGGCTTGATCAGCGTCGGCTGGTCCTTCTCGGCGAAGGTGGTATACATCGTGAGCCTGCCCTCTTTCTTCGCCGCCGCGACGATCCTCTCCATGCGGTCGGCACCGCTGTAGTCGAAGAGCGTCTGCGCTGCGGCGCTGCAGGCGATGAGCCCGCAGGCGCCCAAGACGGCAATCGGCTTGATGGAGTTTTTCAATTGTCTCTTCCTCAATCGCGTATGTCCTGCAAGAACCAGTCCGTCGGCAGATCGCGCCCGAGCCCCTCGCGCCGCGCCGCCTCGTAGGCCGCGGCGGCGACCGCGAAAAACTGGGCGCCCTGGATATTGCCCCTCTCCGAAAACGTGATCTGGTCCCGGGAGGTGCGGCCGCGGACCCGGCCGCTCACCACGTCGGCGAAGCTGACATCGCCGCCCTTGCCCGTCACCTGGGGCGCGCGAGCGCCCATCCGGTTCGTTCCCCACCGGGGATCCTGCGGCCGCGCCACGTATCCCAGGTACTCGTCGGCGGTGGCGAGCTCGGGCCGCCCCACGGGCGCGGGCGCCGTTCCCAGGCGCAGCGTCCGGTCGAAGCGGGAAAGCGCCGCGTCATCGGGCCGTCCGCCGATCGATACGACGTGCATCCCCGCCTCGAGGCATTCTCCGCGGATCACGGGAACCGCGGAATCGGTGCAGGCCGCG
>VBCJ01000435.1 GCA_005884335.1 Betaproteobacteria bacterium
TGGGCCTTTTTCTTCTTGCGTTCTTCGGACTCCTTGATCGCGCGATCGAACGTGGAAGCAAGCTCGGCGAGGGTGGTCGTGTAAACGCGATCGGTCGTCGCGCGCTTGCGCGTTTCGGCGGCGGTTTCCTCGCTGTGCGTTCCGGAGACGAAAATGAACGGCGTATCGGGGCAGAGGCTTTGCGCCTTCGCCGATGCAACGAACCCGCTGAAGTGCGGCATGGAGGCGCTGTAAAGAATGGCGTCCGGAGCGGCGAGTTCTATTTGCCGCGTGAAATCCTCGGCCGTCTCGACACGCCGTGACTCGAACGCGATTCCCGCGCGAATCAGCATGAGGATCTGCAGATCGGCAACGACCTGGACATCCTCGACGATCAATATCTTATACATTTGCGATCGTCACAGGATGAAGCGCTGCCTCCCAACGAGTTGCTGCACCGCGCGAATCTTCGGACCCAAGAGGGTTCTTTTTGTCTGCGAAGTGTAATAGAAAATCAGGCTAAAGTGATCCGATCTCGTGAAATTGAGTGGCTTTGAAGCTGGGCGATTCGGCTCACTCACAGAAACTGCCGTCGCCCCGCAGGAACGCATCCAGGATGCGAACGAGCGTGCCTCGCGACTTGGTGATCCGATCTCCCGAAATTGAGTGGCTTTGAAGCTGGGCGATTCGGCCCATTCACAGAAACTGCCGTCGCCCCGCAGGAACGCATCCAGGATGCGAACGAGTGTGCCTCGCGACTTGGTGATCCGATCTCCCGGGCTCCTCGATTGCCCAAACCAGCGGACTCCCTGATCGACTCACCCAGAGATGTTTTCTTGGGTGCGGGTCCAGGTTCAGACCTCAGAAATCAGTTCCCTTTGGTTTCAGTGCGTTAAGCGCCATGGGCAGACATGGAGCTGCGTGGCGCCGGCAGCCAGACGGCGCAAATCCCGTCCCTTCATCTGCTGTAAGATTCGCCGGCGGGGACCGCCGGCGATGTTTTGGGCGGCGCGCGACCGAGGAGGACCCGTGACGGAACAGCCCGACACCTTTCCGCGCCTGATTCTGCACCAAGCGAGCGCCCGGCCCGACAGGCCGGCGTTCCGGGAGAAGGACCTGGGCATCTGGCAGACCTGGACCTGGGCTCAGGTCGCCGGCGAGGTGCGTACTCTCGCCTGCGGTCTTGCTGCACGGGGATTCAAGCGCGGCGACCGCCTCGCGGTGATCGGGGACAACCGGCCGCGCCTGTACTGGGCCATGATGGCCGCGCAGGCTCTGGGCGGCGTGCCGGTCCCGCTCTACCAGGACGCCGTCGCGGCCGAAATGGCGTTCGTGCTCCAGGACGCCGACATCGGCTTCGCCATCGTCGAAGACCAGGAGCAGGTCGACAAGCTGCTGGAAGTCCTGCCGCAGTGCCCGCAGTTGAAGCACATCTGTTTCGACGACCCGCGCGGGCTGCGTCATTACGCGCAGACGGAGCTGACCGGCTTCGAGGACCTGCAGGCGGCCGGCCGGGAGTTCGCGCAGCGCAACCCTGAATTCTTCGCCGACGAGCTCGGAAAAGGCCGGCCTTCCGATGTCGCGGTGATTCTCTATACCTCGGGCACCACCGGTCATCCCAAAGGCGTATCCCAGACGCACGCTGCGATGATCCAGACTGCGCGGGTGCTCGTGGCCTTCGACGGCTTCGCCGATACTGACGACATTCTGTGCTACCTGCCCATGGCCTGGGTCGGAGATTTCCTCTACTCCTACGCGCAGATGCACGTCGCCGGTCTCTGTCTCAACTGCCCCGAGTCCCCCGACACCGTGATGACCGATCTGCGCGAGATCGGCCCGACCTATTACTTCGGGCCGCCGCGCGTGTACGAAAACATCCTGACACAGGTGATGATCCGTATCGAGGACGCGAGCTGGATCAAACGCCGCATGTTCCATACCTTCATGGCCGTCGCCAAGCGCGTCGGGATGGGAATCCTCGAGGGCAGGCCCGGGATACCGCTCCGGGACCGGCTGCTTTATCGGCTTGGCGAGATCCTCCTATACGGGCCGCTCAAGAACGTGCTCGGCATGTCGCGCATCCGCGTCGCCTACACCGGGGGCGAGGCGATCGGTCCGGACCTGTTCGATTTCTACCGCTCCATCGGGATCAACCTGAAGCAGCTCTACGGAATGACCGAAACCTGCGTGACGGTGTGCATGCACCCCTCGGGCGACGTCAAGCTCGAAACCGTGGGCCCGCCCATGCCCGGGGTCGAGGTACGGATCGCCGATTCGGGCGAAGTATTGGTGCGCTCCCCGGGTCTCATGAAGGAGTACTACAAGCGGCCCGACGCGACACGCGAGGCGATCGACCCGGAGGGCTTCTTCCACACCGGTGACGCGGGTTATTTCGACGCCGCGGGCCACTTGAAAATCATCGACCGCGCGAGAGACGTCGGGAAGCTCGCCGACGGCACCTTGTTCGCGCCAAAGTATCTCGAGAACAAGCTCAAGTTCTTCCCCTACATCAAAGAGGCAGTGTGCTTCGGTCCGGGGCGCGACAAGGTGTGCGCGTTCATCAACATCGACATGGCCGCGATCGGCAACTGGGCCGAGCGGCGCAACCTGCCGTATACCGGCTACACGGACCTCGCTTCGCAGCCCGCGGTGCTCGATCTCATCCGCGAATGCGTCGAGAAGGTCAACCGCGACCTTGCGCTGGACTCCACGCTGGCCAACTCGCAGATCCGTCGCTTCCTCGTTCTGCACAAGGAGCTCGAGGCCGACGACGGCGAGCTCACGCGCACGCGCAAGGTGCGACGCCGCCACATCGCAGACAAGTACGCGGTGCTGGTAGACGCTCTCTACTCGGACAAGACGAGCTGTTTCGTCGAGACGCAGATGCGCTTCGAGGACGGCCGCACCGGAACGGTGTCGGCCGACCTGCACATCGTGGAGGCGAAGACCTTCAGCGCAGCCGCGGCCAGGAAAGCGGCCTGAATTCCCTTTCGCCCGACATGACCGCAGGCAGGAAAACCGGCAGACCGATCCTCGAGATCGACGACATCTCGCTTGCCTTTGGCGGGGTGGTTGCGCTCCAGGGCGTCTCCTTCGACGTCCAGGAGCACGAGATCCGCGCCATCATCGGCCCGAACGGCGCCGGCAAATCCTCGATGCTCAACGTCATCA
>VBCJ01000092.1 GCA_005884335.1 Betaproteobacteria bacterium
CCACTCGACCGCGCACTATTTTCTCGAGGGCCTGAACGACATCGGCGTCGAGTATCTTTTCTCCAATTTCGGGACGGACCACGCGCCCCTGATCGAGGAGATGGCGCGCTGGAAGAAGGACGGGCGGCGCTATCCCAAGGTACTCAACTGCCCGCACGAGAACACCGCAATGCACATGGCCGCGGGTTTCGCCATGGCGACCGGCCGCGGGCAGGCGGTGATGGTGCACGTGGACGCGGGCACGGCGAATTCCGCGATGGCGATGCACAACGCGCGCCGCGGTCGGCTGCCGCTCGTTCTCATGGCGGGGAAGGCGCCTTATACGGTGCGGGGAGCATTGCCCGGCTCGCGCGACAACTACGTGCACTTCATCCAGGAGCCCTTCGACCAGTCGGGGATCGTGCGGCCCTACGCGAAGTGGGAATGGACGCTGCCCTCGGGCGTGATGACGAAGGAGACGCTGCGCCGCGCGCACACCGTGGCGCACAGCGATCCCAAGGGTCCCGTGTATCTCATGCTCCCCCGCGAGACGCTCACGCAGACTTGGGACGAGGCGGCGATGCGCCCGTTCCCCGGGGAGCGCTACGGCGCGGTGTCCGCCGGCGCGGCCGATGCGGCGGCAGTCGCGCAGATCGCCGACAAGCTCGTTTCCGCGAAACACCCCGTGATGGTGACCTCCTATGCCGGGCGCAACCTCGAGGCGCCGGCGCTCGTCGAGGAGATCGCGCGCCTCGCCGGAATCCGCGTATTCGAGGCGGGACCGCTCTATCTCAACATCTCGCGGGCGTCGCCGTGCTTCGCCGGAATGGCGCCCGCCATCGCCGAGGCGGACGTCGGGCTGCTCCTCGACGTCGACGTGCCGTGGATCCCGAAGCACACGAAAGAGAATCCGCAGACCTGGTGGGCTCATATCGACGTGGACGTGGTGAAGGAATGCTTCCCGATCTGGGGCTTCGCGTCGAACGCGCGCGTTCAGGGCGACAGCGTCCTGATCCTCAGGCAACTGTTGGCGGCGCTGAAGGCAAAGACGACGCCCGCGTTCCGCGAAGCCGCGGCGAAACGCGTCGAAGCGATGCGAGGCGAAGGCAACGAGCGGCGCGCGAATCTCGCCAAGGAGGCCGCGGACAAGGGCAAGCGGGGCGCGATCAACCCGCATTACCTCTGCGCCGAGTTATCGAAGGCAATCGGCGACGGCGCGATCGTCGTCAACGAAGGCATACGCAACGGTCCGATCGTCAACAACCAGATCATGCGCACTGAGCCCGGCTCCTCGATCGGGTTCGCGGGCGGGGGCCTGGGCAGTTCGTCGGGAACGGCGCTCGGAATCAAGCTCGCGAAGCCCCACGCGACCGTCGTGCAGATGGTCGGAGACGGCGGCTTCTACTTCGGCAACCCTTCCTCGGTGTACGCCGTCTCCAAGCAGTACAAGCTGCCGATCTTCACGGTGCTCTTCGACAACTCGGGCTGGTCGGCGGTGAAGGAAGCGACGCTGCGCGTCTATCCCGAAGGCGACGCCAAGGCGACCAACGAATTCAACGCGCTCCTCGCGCCCGACATCGAGTTCACCAAGATCTGCGAAGCAGCCGGCGGCTACGGCGAGAGGGTGGACGATCCCGAGGCGGTGCCCGTGGCGATCCAGAGGTGCCTCAAGGAAGTGCACGGCGGGCGCTCGGCGCTGATGCACGTCAGGATTCCGGTGCTCTAGGCGCTGGTGGTTTCTGTTCCTACTCAAGGGGGGTGCCTTTGAAAAAAACCGCATTGCTGCTCGCCGCTCTCACCACCGTAGCAGCGACGACGACCGGTTGCGCCATCAACCGCGCGACCGCGACGGTCGATCCATCGGTCAACCTCGGCAGCCTCAAGGCTATGCATGTCGCGAAACAGCCAAAGGACGACAACGGCATCAACGTGCTGATCGCCGAGAAGCTGCGCTCGCGCGGATACAGCGTTACCACCGGCAGCGAAAAGCCGTCGGCCCCGGACGCCGTCGTCACCTACATCGACCGGTGGAGGTGGGACATCACGATGTACATGCTCGAGCTGACGATCACGATCCGCGATCCCGGGAACGAGTATCCGCTGGCGAGCGGTAAGTCGTATCACACCTCGCTTACGCGCATGTCGCCGAGCGAGATGGTCGACGAGGTCCTGAACAACATATTCAAGGAGGCGGGAAAATAATATGAGTACGACCCTGTACGGACGCGTCACCGGAATTCTGATCGTCACGGCTGTCGTCGGCTTGTCGGGCTGCGCATCGACGGCGACCCGTGAGGCCATGTTGGTCGGCGCCCCCGCGACAAAGAATTATCCTTACAGCGTTTCGGTGCAGACGCGGGGCGGCACCGAAACCAGCGCGACGACCGGCTCGACTGTCTCGAACGAAGAACTCAAGGCGGCCGTCGAAAGCTCGATCATGCAATCGAAGCTCTTCAAGAGCGTGGTGCAGGGGGGGACCGGCGACTACGAAATCACCGTCATCGTCACCCAACTCACCAAGCCGGTGTTCGGAGCAAGCTTCACGGTCGAGATGGAAGCCGGCTGGGCACTGACCAAGGTATCCGACAAGACCGTGGTTCTGCGCAAGGTCGTCAAGTCCGCGCACACGGCCACCCTGGACGACGCCATCGTCGGCGCGACGCGGATGCGCATCGCCGTCGAGGGCGCCGCTCGCAAGAACATCGCGCAGGGCCTGCAGGCGATCGCCGACCTCGGCGCCCTGGACGCCGATGCTCGATCGGAACGCGGGCAAGCGCCCGCCCCGACTCCTGCGACGGCGCTGACCTACCCGCGGACGCTTTCCGGGCAGGACATTGCCGCTCACTTTGCGAGCTACCCGTCGATCGAAGCGAGACGGGGCGAAGCCATGCCCACCAGACAGGCGCCTTTCACGTTGCGGATCAGAGGGGACGGGACGGTGGAGCGCTCGTGCCCCAGATGCTTCACGCCATCTGCCAGCGGCTCCATGGTCGTGAAGCAGGACGACGCCCAGGTGTGTTTCGATTGGCGCCGTGTTCCCTATCCGGCCAGCGGCTGTTTCAAACTGGTTCAGACAAGTGCGACTGATTTCCAGATGCGCGGTGTCGGCTTCGAGACCGTGATCAATTACTCCGTGGCGCCGTAGTCGGAAAAATTGCCGCCACATCATCTAGGGGAGGCGCGAGCCGCCCTTCGTACGCTGTGCCGCAAGGTCAACGGTGCTGCGGTGCTTGGCGTTGTTCATGGCAACAGCCACCGCCATGCCGCGCCTTGCCTGCCCCGAGGAAGCCCACGCCACGCTGCACGTGGTGCAGCGCGCTCGCGAACGCCGTGCCTGCTTTTCCTGCACGGGCGACCGCGCCGCATACCTCGAGGCACTGCGCGAATGCACGGCGCGAGAGTGCGCGGTCCACGCGTATGCGCTGATGGGCAATCATGTGCATCTGCTCATCACGGCGCTGCGCGCGGGCGGCGCGGCGCGCCTGATGCCCGCGCTCGCCGCCGGCTATGCGCGCTACCTCGCGGCGGCCTACGGCCACGAGGACCGCGTATGGGAGGAAGCCTACGACGCCTCGCCGGTGCACGCGCGCAGGCACCTGCTCGCGTGCATGCGCTATATCGAGGAGAACCCGGTGCGCGCGGGACTCGCCGCGCACCCGGGCGGGTATCGCTGGTCGAGCTACCGCGCCAACGCGCTCGGCGAGCACGACGCACTGATCACGCCGCACCCGCACTACTGTTCGCTCGGGCGCTCGCCGGAAGAGCGCCGCGCGGCCTACGCGGCGTTGTTCGCGCGGACCGGCGTACGGATCACTCCAGCTTCACGCCGGCCGTCCGGATCACTTTCCCCCAGAGCTCGTAGTCGCTCCTGATCCTCGTGGAGAGTTCCTCGGGCCCGCCGCCCGCCGCGACGCAGCCCTGGGCGAGCAGGCTCTCCTTCATTTCCGGCGTCGTGAGGATGGCCGCGGCATCGCGCTGGATGCGCGCGACCAGCGGCGCCGGCATCCCGGCCGGCCCGAGCAGCGCGTACCAGAAATCGATTTCGTAGCCGGCGAGGCCCGCCTCCGCGGCAGTCGGCACGTCGGGCAGCGCCGGATAGCGGCTGCGGCCGGCCACCGCGAGGGGACTCAACTTGCCCGCCTTGAAATGCTGCAGGCCGGTCAGCACCGCCACGTAGGTGATCTCGATCTCCCCGGCGAGAATGGCGGTCATCGCCGGCGCGATGCCCTTGTAGGGCACGTGGACCATCTTGATTCCGGTGAGCTGCATCATCAGCTCGCCGGCGAGGTGCACGGGGGTGCCGATTCCCGAGGACCCGAACTTCACCGCGCCGGGACGCGCGCGGGCGTACTCGATCAGCTGTCCAAGCGTCTTCGCGGGAAACGCGGGGCTCGCGATCACCACCATCGGTGCGGTACCGACCATGGTGATGGAACTGAAGTCCTTGTTGATGTCGAACGGCAGCTTCCCGTAGAGTCCCGATGTTGCCCGAGGCGCCGGCGCGGTTTTCCACCACCACCGGCTGGCCCCAGCGCTCGCCGAGTCTCTGCGCCACGATCCGCGCGATGATGTCGGTTCCGCCGCCGGGCGTGAAGGCCACCACCATTCGAACCGGTCTCGCGGGAAAGCTCGGGCTGCCGGCTTGAGGCCAACACGCCGCGGCCCACATCGCGAGCGTCGCGCCCGCAAGCAAGGTGACGAGATTCCGCATGGGCGATTCCTCCCGGGTAGTCGCGGCTATTCTCGCAGTTTTCAAGCGACGCGGACCCGCGATCCGTCCCGCGCCGACTCGAGGATCGCCTCGAGCACCGCAACCCCGTGCACTTCGCCGCCGTCCGCGACCGCCAGAGGCCGTCCGGCCATCGCGGCTTGCGCGAAATGCTCGAGCTCGGCGCGCTCGGTGCTGGTTTCGGGAAAGGTCATGATCTGCGGCCTGCGGTGCAGATGCGGATTCTCCCGGTCGATGGTGCAGACTTCGAGTTGCCAGGTGTCAAGGTGCTCGACGGCATCGAGGTCGTGTCATCGAGGCCGAAATCCCGGACGGAGCGGGAGCTCTGCGCGTACGCGGACTCGATTCTCCCCGAGAGGAAGAGCATGGCATCGACGAGGTGCACGCCCCGCCCGGTCATGCCTCCGGCGGGTCCTTCCTCGCGGCTCTGACGCCAGTGTTCGCGCTCGAAGCGGTACACGCTCGGGCCGCAGAAATTGCCCTCCATGTGCAGGAGTTTCCCGAGCCGCCCGTCGCCGAGCATGCTCTTGATTTCCATGAGCGCGGGCTGAAAGCGCCAGTTGTAGCCGATCGCGAGCGTCACCTTGTTTTCGGCGCAGGCGCGTACCGCGGCTCTTGCGTCCCGTAAAGCGAGGGCGAGCGGCTTCTCGGTGAACACGTGCTTGTGCGCCTTTGCTGCGGCGATGATCTGCTCGGCGTGAAAACTGTGCGGCGTGGCGAGCACCACCGCGTCGATCGCGGGGTCGGCCAGCAATTTTTCGTAGCGGTCATGGAGCGGAAAGCCGTGCTTGTCGGCGAAGCCTTGGGCCTTTTCCGGAGTGCGCGTCGCGCCGGCGACGAAACGGATCGCGTCGCTCTTGCCCTGCACGCTCGCGACGAGATTTTGTCCCCAACTGCCGAGGCCGACGATCGCCGCGCGGATCACGATTCTTTCTCGGCGGCGGCGCCCGACCACGGCGACATCACGTCGCTCATCCCGAAGTGTTCGCCCGGCAGAAAGTCATTGAGCACCGCGCTCGGGCAGGCGAAGTTCGTCGGATAGACCGCCAGTTCGGACGAATGCACGGGGAATTTTTCGCTCAGCGCTCTTTTCACTTCCTGCGGCAGCCGCGGATCGACGCCGACGCGCTCGCCGCCGCTTGCGTCGATGCGCGGCTGATGAAACGCGTCCTCGAGGTTCATGCCGTGGTCGATGAGAAACGAGGCGATCTGCAGCACCGCGGGAAAGATCTTGCGGCCGCCGGAGGCGCCGATCGCGAACCACGGTCTTCCCTCGCGGCGAGCGATCACCGGGCACATGTTGGTGAGCGGCCGTTTGGCGGGCCCGAGCGAGTTCGGCGCGCCGGGACGCGGATCGAACCACATCACGCCGTTGTTCATCAGGATGCCCGTGGCGGGCAGGACGACCTTGCTGCCGAACACCGAGAGCAGGGTCTGCGTCAGCGCCACCATGTTGCCGTCGCGATCGATCGCGTTGAGATGGGTCGTGCTCGACGGGGCGCGGGCCAGGGACTCTCCCATGGTCTGCAATCGCTGCGCATAGGCCTCGCGCAGCACTTCGGCGTATGCCAGGAAGGCGTCGGCGCGCGGCCCGCCCCGCTCGAACCTGCGGTGGGCGAGCCGGCCGAGCGCCGAGGCCATGCTGGGGCCGGCGGTGAGCTGCGGCGCAAGCGCCATCGTAGCGCCGCGGTAGTCGCATTCCGTCGGCGCGGCGATACGTGCCCTGTATTGCCTGAGGTCCTCCTGCCCGAGCACGCCGCCCAGGGCATGGACGTCCTTGGCGATGGCGGCGGCGATCTCGCCTTCGTAGAAGTCGCGGCGCCCGGCGCGGGCCAGCCGTCTCAAGGTATCGGCGAGTCCCGCGAGCTTGAGCCGGCGGAGCGGCGCGTCCGGCGGCGTGACGGGAGGCATTCCGGCCGGGAGCCAGATGTCGCGGGCCGCGCTGTAGCGCGCGAGCTCCCCCGCCAGGGTCGCGACCTTGAGCGTCAGATACCAATCGACCGCGATTCCCTGTTCAGCCAGTTCGATCGCCGGCTGCAGGACCGTCGCGAGCGTCCGTGTGCCGAAGCGCTCGAGCGCAAGGCCCAGGCCGTCGACCTCGCCGGGCAAGGCGAAAGACAGCGGCCCGTGCACGTTGCGGTCTTCCACAACCGCAGGCCAGGCGAATAAGTCGCCCGCCAAGCCGCCGCTCAAGGGGAAATCGGCGGGATCGAGCGCGCGCGGGGAGATCGGGCCGAAGTCGACCACCTCGACGCGATTTTCCTTCGCGAGATAGACGAGCATGTATCCGATTCCGCCCAAGCCGCTGTTCCACGGCTCGACGGCGGCGAGAGCGAAGCCGGCGGCGACCGCGGCATCGACGGCGTTGCCTCCGGAGGCGAGCATCTCGACGCCGACCTCGGCGGCAAGGCGGTGTTGCGAGGCGACGATGCCGCGCCGCGAGCGCGCCGCCGGCTTGCGCACCTGCCAATTCTGCGTCTCGCTCATCGTCGAGGATGAATGCTCAGGTTTTGAAAGGCGCGCGCTTGTCGAACAGTTCCGCCGCCGTCTCCATGCGCATGAATTCCGCGCCTTCGGCGGCGAGCCGCTCGACGAGGCGCTCGAGCGCCATCATGCGATGGCCGCGGCCGATGACGAAGGGGTGGAAGGTGTAGGTGATGACCCCCCAGTCCGTCTCGCGCTTCATGTAGAGGAAATCGTCGATCCAGTTGGCGAGCACGCTGCCCGCGTTCATCAGTCCCGGCAGCACTGCGTTTTGCGTACGCACGAACTCGAAGTGCGGGTAGTCGTCGAGCGACCAGCTGATCGGCATCTCGATCAAGCGCGATTCCTTGCCGAACACCGCCGGTTTCTGCAGCTCGATCCGGTCGCCGAGGCGCACGCGGTACGGAGTGGTGTCGTTACCCATCATGCTGCTTTCGTAATAGAAGCCGTGCTCGAGAAGCAGCTCGACCGAATGCGGGCTCAGGTCCCATGACGGCGAGCGGTAGCCGCGGGCGCGGCGGCCGGTGAGCTTCTTGATCTGCTCGTTCGCGCGCACCAGCTCCGCTTCCTCCTGCTCGCGCGAGAGGCTCGCCGGCGGCACATGCGTCCAGCCGTGATGGCCGATCTCGTGACCCGCCTCGAACACCCGCTCGCAGGCCTTCGGATAGGTTTCCAGGGTGTGTCCGGGAATGAACCAGGTGGCGGGAATGCCGTGGTCTTTGAGCAGCGCCAGGATGCGCGCGGCGCCGATCACGCCGAACTCGCCGCGCGACACCGGGGTCGGCGTGGTCATGCCGCGCGCGATCCAGCCGGACATCGCGTCGAAATCGAACGTGATGCAAACGATGTGTTTCGCCACGTGCTCCTCCCTTTCCGCGATCGAGCCGACGAGCGGGACCGGTCAATCCACGCGCGCGCCGCTTTCCTTCGCCACCCGCGCCCACTGCGCGATGTCGGCCTTGATGAACTCGCCGAACTCCTCGGGCATGTTGCCGACCGGCTCGAAGCCGAAGCTCGCCACACGTTCACGCACGTCCTGAAGCCTGAGTGCCTTGACGATCTCGCCTTGCAGCCTGGCGATAACGGGCTTGGGCGTCCCCGCCGGCGCGAGGAGCCCGTTCCAGCCGAACACGTCGAAACCCGCGAGGCCCGCTTCGGCCACCGTGGGAAGCTCGGGCGCGAAGGCCGAGCGCTCCGCGGTCGATACCGCGAGCCCGCGGATTCTGCCCGCGCGTATCTGGGGCAGGCCGGCCGGGCCGACGGTGAACATCACTTGCAGCCGCCCGGCGATGAGATCGGTGATCGCCGCAGCGACCGTCTTGTACGGAACGTGCACGAGGTTGACGCCGGCCATGGTCTTGAAAAGCTCCGTGGCGAGGTGCGGAGGCGTGCCGCTGCCGCCCGACCCGTAGTTGAGCGCGCCGGGCTTCGACTTGGCGAGCTTGATCAATTCGCCGACGGAATTCGCGGGCACAGACGGGTGCACCGCAAGGATGAACGGGGTGGAGGCGAGCAGCGTCACCGGGGCGAAGTCGCGCACCATGTCGTAGGAGACCTTGTACAGGCTCGGATTGATCGTGTGCGTTCCGGTCGCGAGGAGCAGCGTGTAGCCGTCGGGCGCCGCTTTCGCCACCGCCTCGGCCGAGATCGTCCCGCCCCCGCCGCCGCGCTGGTCGATGATGACGGGCTGCCCCCAAGCGTCGGTGAGCTTCTGCCCGATCACGCGCGCGAGCGCATCGGGCCCGGGGCCGACGATGAAGCGGATGGGTTTCGCCGGGTAGCTTTGGGCGAATGCGTTTGCTGGCGCCGCGATCGCCGCGAGCATCAACCACGGTGCGAGTTTCACTGCGCTCTCCGCTGTGCCGTCGGAAGCACGCGTCCCCGGCGGCCGCAATGGCGCGCGCGCAGAAGCTCGCCGCCCGCGGTGGTCACGTAGAGACTGCCGAGATCGTCGTCGCCGAACGCGCAGTTCATCGGCTGGTCCGCGGGCAGCGGATGCGATTCGATGATCGCCCCGCCGGGCGAGAATACGCAGACCAGCGGCCCCGGTCCGGCCTTTCTCCATCCCGCGCAGGCGACGATGTTGCCTTCGCGGTCCATGCACATGCCTTCGATCCCGCGGTGCTCGCCCCGGTGGTCGCGCCCGAAGGCATGCAGCAGCGTGAATGGCCCAAGTGTGTTGTCCGCGAGGATAGGGTAGGCGCGCAGCTCGCGCCGCCCCAACGGCGAGTTGTCGGTTTGCGCGATGTACAAAGTCGATTCGTCCGGCGACAAGGCGACCGCGCGCGGCGCCGACGTGTCGTAGGTCATGCGGCGGATGCTCCAGAGCTTGCGGAAGGAATCGAGCTCCAGGCGCAGCACCGAGGCGTGTTCGAGTGCCGGAAAAATCTGCGGGCCGGAAGCGCGCAGCTCGCTCCACGGGTCGCTGAACCAGATGCGGCCCTTCGAGTCGATCGCGAGGTTGTTCGGGTGGTTGTGATAGCTTCCGTCGAGCAGAAAGGCCGTCGTGGTCGTTGATCCGTCCTCGGCGAAACGGATCACGCGCCGCGAGCTTTCCTGGCAGCCGTATAAGGCGCCGCCGGGCGCGAAGGCGAGGCCGTTGGTGCGGTTCGTGTACTTGCGGAATTCGCTTGCCTTTCCGCTCGCCGGGTCGTAGCGCAGGATGCGACCCTCGGCGATCGCGGAGAAGAGCATTCCGCTTCCGTCCCAGGCGAGGCCGCCGGTCGGCCCCTCGGAGGGGCCGGCGACTTTCTCGAATGTCCACGCCACGCCTTTGCCCCTACGAGATCTGCGCGCCGGGAAAAGCTGGTCGCGGCAGTTCAAAGGGAGAGTCCGGGCAATCCACAGTGCCCGAATCTTACGTGAGTCGCAGTGACGTGTCCTTGGGACTGATTCAGTTCATGCGGCTCTTTTAAAACCGCGCTCGATCTCGGCCAGCACGCCGCGGATTTTTTTCAACGCCCACTCGAGCTGCGTGCGGTTGATCACCAGGGGCGGAGCGACGCGCACCACGGTGTGGTGGGTATCCCGGGTAAGGATTCCGCGCGCAAGCAGCCGCATGACCACCTCGCGCGCGCTTGCCCAAGCCGGGTCGATATCGATGCCGCTGAATAGGCCCAGGCCGCGGACCTCGCGCACCACGGGGCTGTCGATTGCGCGCAAGCCCGAGAGCAGGATCTCGCCCAGTTCAGCCGAGCGCTCGACCAGGCGCTCCTCCACCAGAACGTCGAGCGCCTCGAGCGCAACCGCAGCTGCGAGCGGGTTGCCGCCGAAGGTGCTGCCGTGATCGCCCGGCTGGAACACCGCCATCACCTCGCGGCGGCCGAGAAACGCCGATACCGGCAGCAATCCGCCGCCCAGGGCTTTGCCGAGGATCAGTCCGTCGGGCTTCACGCCCTCGTGGTCGCAGGCGAGCAGCCGACCGGTGCGCCCCAGCCCAGTCTGGACTTCGTCGGCGATGAGCAGCACCTTGTGCCTGCGGCAGATGCGTTCGCATTCGGCGAGATAGCCGCGCGGAGGGACGATGATGCCCTGCTCGCCCTGAATCGGCTCAACCAGAAACGCGGCGGTGCTCGCCGTGATCGCGCGCTCGAATGCCTTCGCGTCGCCGAAGGGCACAAGCTTGAATCCCCGCGGAAACGGCCCAAACCCGTCGCGGTACTGCGGCTCGGTGGACATCGCGATGATCGCGATCGAGCGACCGTGGAAGTTCCCGCTGCAGGCGATGATCTCCGCCGAGTCTTCAGGGACGCCCTTCACCTTGTACGCCCACTTGCGCGCTGCTTTGAGCGCGGTTTCGACGGCCTCGAGACCCGTGTTCGTGGGCAGCGCCTGATCCAGTCCGGTGAGCCGGCACAGGCGTTCGAGAAACAGCGGCAAGCGCGTGTTGTAGTACGCCCGCGAAGTGACGGCAAGCGTCTGAGCCTGGCGCGAGAGCGCCGCGACGAGCCGCGGATGGCAGTGGCCGTGGCTCACCGAGGAATACGCGGACATCAAGTCGAGATAACGCCGCCCATGGTCATCCCATAGGTGAGCGCCTCGCCCGCGCACCAGCACTACGGGGAGGGAGTCGTAATTGCGCGCGCCAAACGAGCGCTCGAGTTCCTCCGGCGAACGCGCCGACGCAGCCGGCGCCCCAAGCACCGCAGCGAGGATCTCTTCAACGATCACTGCGGTCTTGCGCCCGCGATCGAGATCCGGGTTGTATTCGACGACTTCGAGCGCGAGCAAAGAGCGGTCGGCGGAAAAATTGCGCAGCGCCGCGACGAGGCCGGCCGCGGGGATGCCGCCGGCGACCGGCGTGCCCACGCCGGGCGCATCGCTCGGCTCGATCGCGTCCAAATCGATCGAGATTCCGTAGCCGGCGGTGCCCGTGCTCGCGATGCGGACCGCGTCGTCGAGCACCGCGTCGATGCCGCGCTCCTCGATCTCCGTCATCGGGAAGATCTTCACGCCGAGCTCGGCGAGGAGAGCGGCCTCCGCGGACTCATAGCTGCGGACGCCTACGAGGCACAGGTGCTGGGGCGCGAGCGGCCCTTGGGCGCCTCGGGCGAGCTCCGGATCCGCGCCGTGCCCGAGCAGCGCGGCGAGCGGCATTCCGTGCGGCATGCCGCTGGGGCTGGTCGACGGAGTGTGGCTATCCATGTGGGCGTCGATCCAGACCAGCCCCAGAGGACCGCGGGCAGACAGAGCCTTGGCCGCGCCGCTCCAGGTTCCGATCGCGCAGCTGTGGTCGCCGCCGAGCACGATCGGAAATTCCCCTGCGCCGACGACCGCGCTGACCTCGCGCGCCAGGCGCGCGCAGAAATCGACGATCGCGCCATCCCGGGATTTGCGGCGGCGAAGCTGAGGCTGCAGCGTGACGCGCCAGAGCACATCGGCGCCTTGAGCGGAAAGGTGCGCCAGCAGCCCACCGGCGAGCAGTTGATGCGGACCCCGGCCGCAACGCGGATCGCGCGCGCCTAGCCCTAAGGCAGCCCCGATGAGCACCGCCGGGCGGGTGAGCCGTTCATACGGTCCGAGTGCGCGCATGGTTCCCCTTCGGTCCGAACCCTGGGTAGTTGGACCATTTTAGACCGACCTGGAGGACGGGGTTCGTGTGCGCGCCGCGACTTGCTCATTAATTCACGCTGTCTACCAAACCGGGACGCCCGGTTCGTTCACGCGGGTGCGGAATGCCGAGCCGTAGGTGGTGACATAGAGCGAGCGCCAGTCCGCGTCGCCCCAGGCCATGTTGGTGCAGTGGTCCGGAATGCGGATGCGGCCGAGGAGCTTTCCGTCGGGAGCGATCACGTGAATGCCGCCCGGGCCGGTGCAGTAGACGTTGCCTTCGCGGTCCACCTTCATGCCGTCGGCGATGCCCGGCTCGCTTCCGGCGAGCTTGTGAAAGAGGCGCTTTTGCCCGCAGCTCCCGTCGGGCCGCATGTCGTAGGCGCGTATTTCGCCAAGCCGCGTGTCGTTCACATACAACACGGACTCGTCCGGCGTGAACGCGAGGCCGTTCGGATAGACGGTGTCGGTGACCACCGCGTCGAGCTTCTTGCCGTCCGGCGAGATGCGGAACACGCCCTGAAAGTCGAGGTACTGCTGCAAATCCTCGGACGCCATGCCGACGTTGTAGAGCGCGCCGGGAGAATCGGTGAAGTAGATGGAGCCGTCCGAGCGCACCACGATGTCGTTCGGGCTGTTGATGCGCTTTCCCTGGTAGTGCGAGGCGAGCGTCGTCACGCTGCCGTCGCGCTCGACCCGCCACACCGAGCGCGAGGCCCATCCCGCCACGCAGAGCCTGCCTTCCTTGTCGAAAGTAAGGCCGTTCGCCTTGGTCGAGGGCCGGATGAAGACCTCCGCGCCCACGCCGGGTTTCCAGCGGTAGATGGTGTCGCCG
>VBCJ01000093.1 GCA_005884335.1 Betaproteobacteria bacterium
TCAGCGACACCGGCACCACGTAGTAGCCCGCCTCCGCCAGGGGCAAGGTCACCTGCGAAAGCACGCCGTAGGTGGCAGTGACCTCCGGAGTCTCGTTGACGGGCGGAAGCACGAGCATTGAAACGGGGCGGTTCTGCCTGAACGCGGTGTAGTCGTAGGCCGCGGGTGGGGTGGCGCACGCACCCAGCGCGGCGACCACGACCAGAGTCGCAGCCAGGCGACCCCAACGCGTCGTGCCCGGCGAAAATGCGCTGGTCGTCATAGGGTGTCGTGCATGGGCGCGGAATCAGGTTTTCGGGGCCGTCATCCGCTTGAGCAAGAAGTCCATGTACTGCGTGGACTCGGGAAAGTTCAGCTTCTCGGCTTCGAGCTCCTGCTTTGCCTCGCCATCTCGTCCGAGCCGAAGGTAAAGCATGGCGAGATGGGCCCGGAAGCCGGGCGGCAAGGCCGCACCGCGTGCCCGGGCCTTCTCCACCTGAGCCCCTAGGATGCGCAGTTGCTCGTCGGGGCCCGACCTATCGGCCCTGAAATATTCGTATAACTGATCCTGGAAAGCTTCCCAGTGGTATAACCGCTTCGGCGCCGGCGCACATCCCACGAGGACGCTGCCCATGGCGATCGCAGCAACCAGCTTCAGCGGGCGAGCACTTTTCGTTGCCATGACTTCTATAACTACCGCGCTCCTTGCGCGGACCACTTCCCGCTGTCGAGCGCGCTGACGAGATTGTTCACGGCTTCACGCATGGCGAGATCGAGCACCTTGCCGTTGAGCGTTGCGTCATAGCCCGCCGTGCCTCCAAAGCCCACCACCTCGCGATTGGATAGGTTGTATTCGCCAGCACCGCGCGCCGAAAAAACCACCTCGGAAGACAGGCTGTTGACGATGTTCAGAGTCACCTTGGCGTACGCGACTTGCGTTTTGCCGCGGCCAAGAATACCGAACAGCTGTCGATCGCCGACGTCCTTGCGGCCAAACTCGGAAATGTCGCCCGTGACTACGAAATCCGCGCCACGAATGGATTGGCTCTGAGACTTGAACTGCGCTTCCTGCTTGGTTTCCGCGAGGTTGTCACGATCCAACACATTGAAGCGTTGGGACTGCTGCAGGTGGGCGATCAGCGTCGTTTTGGCCTGGCTCCCGAGGCGGTCCACGCCATCGGTGAAAATGCCCCGCATGAAGCCCGAACGATTGTCGAACTTGCCCACCGAAACAGGAACCCGCGCGCCACGAAACGGCGTGGCCGCAGATTCCACCTTGGCTACTTCGACGCTGCGTGACGATTCGGTGGCGCAGCCGTACACGCCTAGAAGAACCGCGGTTGCAATTACAGTGACAAGAAATCGAGACATGACGCCCCCTCAGGTTTCTGGATGCGGTGACATTGTAGTTTATCGGCGTCCCCAGGGGGACTCGAACTCCCGTTCCTGCAGTGAAGGAGCGAAAACGCCTACCCCAACGGCCCCAAGAACGGTTCCCCCAAAAAAGTATCGCTGTGCCCTTCCACCGCTTCCGGCCATTTCCTGTTGTCGATTTCCGGGCGCTGCGATTCGGGCCGCGGCTTGCCGTCCCAGCCGATTTGTTCCATGTAGTAGTACAGCTGGAAGGCGAAGCCGTCGGGATCGATGGCGAAGGCGCAGTAGTCGATGCCCGGGAACAGTTCGGGCGGAAGGTATTTGATCTCCACGCGGTTTTCCTCGAGGAACGCGATCGCGCCGCGCAGTTGTTTGTAGCTGCCGAGCTGCAGGCCGAACGACAGGAGCGTGGTGTCGGGGCGCAGGCGCAGTTGTTCGCGCAGCGCGACCGGGTAGAGCGCCATGGTATGGTGCTCGGTGTTCGCGCGCAGGAACACGCAGCGGTGGCCCCTGTAGTTCACTTCCTCGGTGATGGTCAGGCCGAGGTCGTCGCGGTAGAAGCGCACCATCGGCTCCATGTCCTCGACGAACAATCGCACCGGCCCGATTCTCGCGATCTTGAAAGGCCGTGCGAGCAGGATGCCGCCGACGTCGTAGGTCTCCGGGCCGCCCATGTCGGTCGCGCGCAGGCCCTCCTCGATGGCGATTCCGTCTTTCGTCGCCTGCATCACCTCGGCGTATTCGGACTGGTGCGGCAGCTGCGGCGGCTTCGAGTAGCGCACGCCGTACATCTCGCGCGGCTTCGAGTACCCGTCCCAGCCGATCTGCTCGATACCGTAGTAGAGCTCGTTGGTGTGGCCGTCGGGATCCGGCGGATAGAAATGCCAGTTCGATCCCGGCAGATCGCGGCCCGCGCGGCGGATCTGCTTGCCCCGGCGGGTAAACCAGTCGAACGCGTCCGACACTTCCTGCAGCGACCCGACCTGCCAGGTGATTTGATTGATGGTGCCCGAGGGCTTGAGCGAATGCGGGTTCAAGACAGCGTAGGCGTCCTTGGGAAAGAAGACGAAAGAGTGGTGATCGGTGCCGTGGCGCGAGAAGTAGCCGACCGTGGTGCCGACGCTCGCGCGCTTGTCCTCGGGCAGCCGCGGGCCGAAGTCGAGCGGGTCGGAGATGCGAAAGCCGAGCAGCCGGCAGTAGAAATCCTTGCTCTTCTCCGGATTGGCGACGTTGACGCCGAAATGGCCCAGGCGCCGGACGCGGAAGGGCCGGCGCATGATCACGCCGCCCACCTGGAACTCTGCCGCCGCGACGGCCGAAGTGAGGCGTTCGGGTTTGTTCATGGGGTGCTCCTCGCTGACTGCCGTCGCCGCATTGTACGCCCGCCCCAAACGCATTACCCCGTTTTGGGTACTGCGGGGACTTGACCCGCCGCGAACGGCGGCGCATGCTTTTCCCTACGGCCCACTCCCAGGGAGGGAAAGGGCTCATGACAAAAAAGGGAGGGACCATGAAAGCACGTCGTCCGTTTGTCTTTACCATTGCCGCGCTCGCGCTCTTCGCGTTCAACTCCGGCGCCTGGGCGGACCCCACCAAGACCGTCGCCGTCGACTGCTCCGCGGGCGAGACGATCGCCAAGGCGCTCACCCTCGGCGACGAGCGCAGGCCCTTGCTCATCCAGATCAGCGGGACCTGCAGCGAGCACCTGCTGATCGACCGCAACGACGTGACGCTCGCGGCGGGCATCCCGAGCGCCACCGTCAGCGGCCCCGACCCTGCGATCGACGTCATCAAGGTCAACGCCAGCCGGGTGACGATAGACGGCATCACCGTGACCGGGGGCCGCAACGGCATCACCGGGAACAGCGCGCCGGGGCTCATCGTGCGCAACGCCACCGTGCAGGGCACGGGGCGCAACGGCATCACCTACGCGCACGGCGCGAGCGGCGTGGTGGACGGCTGCACGGTCGTCAACAACGCGCGCGACGGGGTAGCAGTCGACAGCGCGAGCGCCACCGTGATCAATTCGGAGGTCAGCCACAGCGGCCGGATGGGGATAGGCGTCTTCAACGGCGGCAGCGCCCGAATCGGCATCGACAACTTCAATGTCGGGGCAGGCAACGTGATCAGCGCCAACACGGTAAACGGAGTTCACATCGTCTTCGGCTCGACCGCCCTGATCGCGATGAATCAGATCACCGGCAACGGTACCGGCAATCCCACGGGGAGCGGGATCAACTTGACTTCCGCGAGCGCCGATATCGTGGGCGGGAACATGGTATCCGGCAACGCCGGCACGGGGATCAACCTGCGCAGCAGCTCGGCGGTGATCGGGGATCAGAATTTCGGCCTCACCACGGTCAACACCGTCACCGGCAACGGCAACCCGGCGTCGCAGGGCGGCATCTCCGGCTTCCTCGGTTCCTCGATGTCCATCCGCGACGCGGTCATCAGCGGAAACGCGGTCGCCGGTCTCATCCTGACGACCCGATCATCGGTGCAGATCGCGTCGACCACGATCCAGAACAACCTGGCGACCCTACCGGGCAACGGCGACGGCATACGGATCGTCCTCGGCTCCGCGCTCTTCGCCCAGGCGCCGAACGGCACGGTGACCGGAAACGCGGGATTCGGCCTGCTGTGCACGGACGCGGAGTCGAGTGTGATCAACATCCCCTTGCTCGGGATCGGGTCCAACACAGCGGGACCCGTCTCAGGCTGCACGGGGTTCTGAACGACCCAGCCTTTGGGCTCCGCCTCAGGCGGAGCCCGCTTTTCGCTCTTGAAGTACCATCCCGGTCGGAGCGGGAGAATGAAATTCGGCGTCTTCGACCACATGGACGCGAGCGGCGAGCCGCTTGCCGAGCTCTTCGAGAACCGGCTGCGGCTCGCCGAGGCCTACGACCGGATCGGCCTGCACGCTCTGCATGTCGCCGAGCACCACTCGACGCCGCTCGGGATGTCGCCCTCGCCTTCGGTTTTCCTCGCGCTCGCGGCGCAGCGCACCCAACGCCTCCGCATCGGGCCCCTGGTGTATACGCTGCCGCTCTACCACCCCTTGCGCCTCGCCGAGGAGATCTGCACCCTCGACCAGCTGAGCGGGGGAAGGCTCGAGCTCGGCGTGGGACGCGGCGTGTCTCCGCTCGAGATCGCCTCGTTCGGCGTCGATCCCGCGAAATCGCAGGCGATGTACCTCGAGGCCTACCAGGTCGTGATGAAGGCGCTGGGCTCGCGAAGCGTCAGCTTCCGGGGCGAGTACTACACATTCGAAGATGTGCCCTTCATCCTGGAGCCGGTGCAGCAGCCGCACCCGCCGCTCTGGTACGGCGTGTTCAACGCGGAGAGCACCGAATGGGCGGCGAGCGCCGGGGTGAACGTCGTCACCAACCTGCCTGCTGCGGCCGTGCGCGCCATCACCGACTCATACCGCGCGCATTGGGCGAAGCTCCGCCGCGACCCGAAGCGCATTCCGTTCATGGGAATGAACCGGCACATGGTGATCGCCGAGACCGACCGCGAGGCGATGCAGATCGGGCGGCGCGCCTATCGGCGCTGGTTCGCCAGTTTCACCAGCCTCTGGCGCAGGCGCAGGGTCCCGTTGCCGAAGAACATCGCCTACTCCGAGGACTTCGACGGAATCGTGGCGAGCGGGCAGGCGATCGCCGGATCGCCGCAAACCGTGCGCGACGCAATCGCCCGGCAGGCGGCGGAGAGCGGCGTGAATTACCTCCTCGCGCGCTTCGCCTTCGGCGACCTGTCCCTGGAGGAATCGCTGCACTCGGCGCACCTCTTCGCCCAGGCCGTGATGCCGGGGCTCGCCTCCGCGCCGGTGAGCGCCGCCTGACTCCCATGACGAACGTGCTCATCGTGCTCACCCTTCCTGAAGCGGTGCGCATGCAGTACTTCGAGCACGTGAAGAAGCATTTCCCCGAGGTCAGGCTCGAGATGGTCGACCACCACAGCAAGGTCGATCCCTACATCGCCGCGGCCGAAGTCCTCATCACCTTCGGCCCGCACGTCGCCAACCACGTATTCGAGAAGGCGAAGAACCTGAAATGGGTGCAGGCCCTGGGCACCGGCGTGGACGGAATCGCCGACCAGCCGGCACTGCGCAAGGACGTGCTTCTCACGAACATGCACGGCTTTCACGGGGGTCCCGTTTCGGAAGCGGCGCTCCTTGCGATGCTCTCGCTCGCGCGCGAGCTGCCGCGGTCGCTGCGAGCGCAGGCGCGGCGCAAATGGGAGCGCTTTCCGGTGAAGCTGCTCAAGGGAAAAACGGTCGGCATCTTCGGAGTCGGCACGATCGCGGCCGAGCTCGCCCCGAAGTGCAAGGCGCTGGGGATGAAGGTCGTGGGCGTCTCGTCGGCTGCGCGCGAGGTTCGGGGATTCGACGCGATGCACGGGCGCGAGGACCTCGAGCAGGCGGTGAAGGACTGGGACTACTTCGTGCTCCTCACCCCTTTCACTCCCGGGACGAAAAACATCGTCGACGCGAAAATCTTCGCGGCGATGAAGCCCTCGAGCTTCTTCATCAACCTCGCGCGCGGCGGCGTGGTGGACGAGGACGCGCTGCTCGATGCGCTGAAGAAGAAGAAAATCGCCGGCGCCGCGCTCGACGTGTTCGCCCAAGAGCCCCTGCCCGAAGATTCGCCCTTCTGGGACCTGGAGAACGTCATCGTCACGCAGCACCAGGGCGGGTTCTTCGACGGCTACCCGGGCTTCGCGCTTCCCGTGGTGGAGGAAAACATGCGCAAGTACCTTGCCGGGGACTTGAAGGGCATGATCAATGTGGTAAAACGCTGAATGGCTGCGAACGAGCGCATCAACCACCCCATCTCGACCGCGGAGCTCGAGCGCCGCTGGGCCGCGGTGCGCGCCGCGATGGCCGAGCACAGGATCGACGCGCTCCTCATGCAATCGAACAACGACTGGATGGGGGGATACGTCAAGTACTTCACCGACGTGCCGGCGACGAACGGCTATCCCGTGACGGTCGTCTTCCCGAGGGACGAGCGCATGACGGTGATCGCGCAGGGGCCGATGGGGGTGGTGCGCGAGTTCGCTCCGCCGGGGGATCCGGTGAGACGGGGTACGGCGCGCTTTATGGGGATGCCCTCCTACGCCTCCTGCCCGTATACCGCCGAGTACGACGCGCAGCTCGCCGAGCAGGCGTTGGAAAGGTATTCCGCCGCGACCATCGGCCTTCTCGGGCGCGCGGCGATGTCCTTCGCGCTGGGCGACTATCTGAAGCGCGCGCTCCTGCGCGCGAAGTTCGTCGACGCCTCCGACATCGTCGACCGCATCAAGGCGGTGAAGAGCCCGGAGGAGCTCGACCGCATCCGCCGCACCGCCGCGCTGCAGGACAAGGCGATGGAGGAGACCTTCGCTTCGGTGAGGCCGGGCATGCGCGAGCTCGAGGTCGCGGCGGTCGCCGAGCACGTCGGCCACCAGTACGGCAGCGAGCAGGGCCTGTTTCTCGCCGGCTCCGGTCCGGTCGGAACCGCCGCCGTCTTCGCCAACCGCCACCAGCAGAACCGCGTGCTGCGCGAAGGCGACCAGTTCACGATCCTGATCGAGAACAACGGCCCGGGCGGCTTCTACACCGAGCTGGGGCGCACCTGCGTGCTCGGGCAGGCCTCGCAGGAGATGAAGGA
>VBCJ01000094.1 GCA_005884335.1 Betaproteobacteria bacterium
CTTTGCCGAGTTTTCTCGCGCCCGCGCTGTAGTAGCCGAGCCCCGGCGCGTAGAGCGCGAGCTCCATGTAGCGCGCGAAACTGATCCAGCCGCCGCTTGCCGTGATTTCGCCGCGAATGTGCTCGGCAACGCGATTGCTGTGCTCGCGCGCATGCGGCGTAGGCTCGGGGAGCTCCATATCGGGAATGGAAAGAGTATTCCGGTATCATTCTAGGCCATGAGCGAACCGCTTTCAGGGAAAGTTGTGCTCGTCACCGGCGGCGCGAAACGCGTCGGCGCGGCGATCGCCCGCCGCCTGCATCGCGAGGGCGCGAACCTGATGCTGCACTACCGGGGCTCGGAGCGCGAGGCGAGAGCGCTGCGCGCCGAATTGAACGCCGCGCGCGCCGATTCCGTCGCGCTGGTGCAGGCGGACTTGCTCGACATCTCGGGTTTGTCGGAAATCGTGAGGAACACGATCGGTCGCTTCGAGAGGCTCGACGCGCTGATCAACAACGCTTCGACCTTCTTTCCGACACCCGTCGGCGATATAACTCAAGCGACCTGGGACAGCCTCATGGGCGCGAATCTCAGGGCGCCGCTTTTTCTTTCGCAAGCCGCTGCGCCACACCTCAAGAAGACCGGCGGGGCGATCGTCAATATCACCGACATCCACGCCGACCGGCCGCTCAAGAATTACGTGATCTACTCGGTCGCCAAAGCGGGTCTCGCGGGTCTCACGCGCTCGCTTGCGCGCGAGCTCGCGCCCGATGTTCGCGTAAACGGCGTGGCGCCCGGCGCCATCATCTGGCCCGAGGACGGATCGTGGGACGACCTCACGCGCCAGCGCATCGTCTCGCACACGCTGCTCCGGCGCACCGGCGATCCCGACGACGTCGCCCGCGCCGTTTATTATCTGATTGCAGAGGCGCCTTACGTCACTGGGCAAATCATCGCCGTCGATGGAGGCAGGAGCATCAACCTATGAACGCGCCCGAAAAAATCTATTTCACCCGCAAACAGCGCTTCGAGGCGGGAAAGCTCGAAAAACGCCTGTGCCGGCTCGTCGGCGAGGCGATCGGCGACTACGACATGATCCGCGCGGGGGACCGCGTCATGGTGTGCCTCTCCGGCGGCAAGGACAGCTACGGGCTGCTCGACGTGCTCTTGAAGCTGCGCGGGCGCTCGCCGGTTTCCTTCGACCTCATCGCCGTCAACCTCGATCAACGCCACCCCGGGTACCCCGAGCGCGTCTTGCCCGATTACCTCGACTCGCTCGGCATTCCCTACCGCATCGAGGTGCAGGACACCTATTCCGTCGTGAAGCGGGTCGTCCCCGACGGCGAGACGATGTGCGGGCTGTGCTCGCGGCTGCGTCGCGGTGTCCTCTATCGCGTCGCGCGCGAGGTGGGCGCGACCAAGATCGCCCTGGGCCACCACCGCGACGACATCCTGGAGACGTTTTTCCTGAACCTCTTCTTCGGAGGCAGGATGAAGGCGATGTCGCCCAAACTCCAATCCGACGACGGACAGCACGTCGTGATCCGCCCCCTCGCTTACGTGGCGGAGTCCGACCTCCAAGCCTATGCCGAAGCGAGGAAATTCCCGATCATCCCCTGCGACCTGTGCGGCTCGCAGCCCGCGCTGCAGCGGAAGCAGGTGAAGGAGATGCTGCGCGAGTGGGAAAAGCGCCACCCCGGGCGGGTGGACTCGATGTTCCGCGCCCTTTCCAATCTCGTGCCTTCCCATCTCATGGACCGCAAGCTCTTCGATTTCGCGGCGGTGCGCGCGTCCGGAAGAACGTCGGCCGACGGCGACAAGGCGTTCGACTAGAACGCCGGGCGTGGAATATTACCGGTCGCCGCCTCTCGGGGGCGTCAAACCCCCTCCTTTCGGCCCCGTTGAACGAAATGAAGGCGTCACGCTCTATCTGTAAAACGGGCAATGAAGCATTCAATGAGGCGTCACGTGAGCATCGTCAGCTTTATCCTCGTCGCAGGCGCGGTCGCGCTCGCCGCGGCGATGGTCGGCCGGGTTACCGCGCAGGACTGGCGCAGCGCGAGCCAGGAGCCGGTGGGCCTCGCGCCCGACCCTGGGAGCGCCCGGGATGCGATCATCCAGGTCTACGCGGCCCGCGTCATCGGATGGCGGGGCGTTTTCGGCGTCCACACCTGGATCGCGGTGAAACCGGCCGCGGCAGCGGAATACACGGTGTACGAGATCATCGGCTGGCGCCTGCGCTCGCAGGACACCGCGCTCGTGGTGCGGCATCGCGCGCCCGACATGCGCTGGTTCGGATCGGCGCCCGAGCTGGTCGCCGAAAAGCGCGGTGCGGGCGTCGAAGAACTCATCACACGCATCGACAAGGCCGCGCATTCCTATCCCTGGGCCGGCGAATACACCATGTGGCCCGGTCCGAACTCGAACACTTTCACCGCCTGGGTGCTGCGCGCGGTGCCCGAGCTCGAAGCCGATTTGCCCCCGACCGCGATCGGCAAGGATTATTCCGGGAAGAAACTCGTCGGGTCCGCCCCGAGCGGACGCGGCTTGCAGTTTTCGTTGTTCGGGCTCGCCGGCTTCACCGCGAGCGCGGTCGAGGGCTTCGAAGTGAACCTCTTCGGCTTGAGCTTCGGAGTCAATCCTTTCGATCCCTCGCTCAAGCTGCCTCTTGTAGGCCGCGTCGGCCCGGCGCGCGCGTTTGCGTCGAAAACCGACGAAGCCCCCGCGCACAAACACGCCCTTTAGCCCGGTTCCTCGTTTCTAGTAACCCGCGCTATCCGCGCCCGTTACAATTGAGGGCGTGAAGCCCGATTCGCCCTCCGCCCGGGAAGTGCTGCTCGTCGGCAGCGTCGGTCTGAGAGACAGCGAGGAGGTGTTTCGCACCGTGGGGCCGCTCCTTGGCGGCCGCATGAAACGCATCCCGGACGGCGAGACCGGGCCGCGGACGTCGTGGGTGTCGCGCCTGCGCTTCGTGCTCGAGGACAATCCTTCCTTCGAAGACGACCCGCAGGAGGTCGCTGCGGGGGGCCGCATCACCCATCCCACCGAAGGCACGCGCACTTGGAAGGGCTCGGCCGTCATTGCGCGCGGCGCGCCGCCGCCGCCGCGCATGCGCCTCAAAGCGGGCGTGCGGCCGGAAGAGCTCCGCATCGGCAGGCTCGGTTATCCCGAAGCCGCGATCGACTCCTACAAGAGACTCTGCGCGTTGCGCGATCAGGGCGTCGTGCCGAAGCACTTGCGCTTTCAGGTTTCGCTGCCGACCACCGCGGCGTTTCTGAATGCACACCTCGTCTACGAGCACCACGCAATCGTGGAGCCGATCTATCGCGGGCAGCTTTTCCGCGAGGTGGATGAGATCTGCGAGACGGTCCCGCACGAGGACCTCGCCATCCAGTGGGACGTCTCGACCGAGATGGGTCAATGGGAAGACGTGCGCCACGCGCATTTTCCCGATGTAAAGGCGGGGGTCATCGAGCGCCTCGCCATGCCCTGCAACCGCGTTCCGTGCGACGTGGAGCTGGGCGTGCACCTTTGCTACGGTAGCTACGGCGGCCGTCACTGGAAGGAGCCGGAGAGCGCCGCCAACATGGTAGAGGTCCACAACCGGCTCATCCGGTCGCTCGACCGGCCCCTGGCCTACGTTCACATGCCGGTGCCGGTGGGTCGCAACGACGAGGCCTATTTCGCCCCGCTTCTGGAGTTGAAACTGCATCGCCAGACGAAACTCTTCCTCGGGCTGGTGCACGACTCGGACGGCGTCGCGGGCACGCGCCACCGCATCGCCGTCGCGGCGAAATACGCGAGCGACTTCGGCATCGCAGCCGAGTGCGGCTTCGGCCGCCGGCCGCCGGGAACGGTTCCCAACTTGCTGCGCGTACACTCTGAAGTCTGAGCTGACCTTCCTCCCACGTGAACCGTTTCGCATTTCTGTTTGTAATGTTCGCCGCCGCGGCGCACGGACCGGCGCTCGGCCAAGCTCCGGCCTGGCCGCAAAAACCCGTGCGCGTGCTGGTGGGTCTCGCGCCCGGGGGCAACCCGGACACGCTCGCGCGCATGCTCGCGTCGAAGTGGGGCGATGTCTTCGGGCAGCAGTTCGTCGTCGAGAACCGCCCCGGAGCAGGCAGCACGATTGCCGCCGACCTTACCGCCAAGGCCGCGCCCGACGGCTACACCGTCCTCATCAGCGACAGCAGCGTCATCACCACGGCGCCGCACCTCTACAAAACCCTGCCGTACGATCCGTTCCGCGATCTTCAAGCCGTGTCGCTCGCGGTGGTGGTCCCGATGTGGCTGGTGGTGCACCCGTCGGTGCCCGCCAATTCGATCCAGGAGCTGGTTGCGTTGGCGAAATCAAGAAAAGAGCCCATGCCCTACGCTTCCTCGGGCAATGGCTCGATCCACCACATCACGATGGAGCTGTTCAAGGCCGATACAGGCGTGAGTTTCACGCATGTGCCGTTCAAGGGCGCGGGCCAGTCGGTCCCGGCGATGATCGCGGGCGACGTGAAGCTCGGCTTCATCGGCTACCCCGCGGCGGCGGGGGCCATCAAGACCGGGCGCCTGCGCGTGCTTGCCTTCAGCATGGCGAAACGCTCCACGCTCACGCCCGAGATCCAGACCGTTGCCGAGACTGTCGCGCCGGGGTTCGACATGTCGGCGCCGCTCGGCGTTTTCGTCGCCGCGCGCACGCCGCACGAGCTCGTCGCTCGGCTGAGCCGTGCGGTGAACGCAGCGGTGCGCTCGCCCGATCTGCTCGAGCGCATGGCCGCGATCGGCATGGAGCCGGCCGGAACGACACCCGAACAGTACGAGAAACTACTGCGCGAGGAGTACGCGCGCTTCGGGAGTCTTATCCGAAGGATAGGGATGCGGCTCGATTAGCTGTGCCCCGCAGTCCGGGGAGATGTCCTTTTTCGTTTGTCAAATTCATTTTGACATGCTAATCTTTCGAAAAATCCAACCATGACCTGCGCCACCCGCCTCGTAGAGATCTTCGGCAGCCAAGCGGAAGTCGCGCGCGCCTTCCGGCTCGATCGCGCAGTCGTCAGCAACTGGGTCAAGTCCGGCTATGTGCCGGCGCGCTGGGCGACCGAGGTCGAGCGCGTCACCAACGGCGGCATCCAGGCCGTCGAGGTGCTCAACGAGGCTTCCGCCAAGAAGCCGGTGAAAGTCAAATCGCGTCCTGACGACGTCCTCTTCGGGTCGCCCCTTTCGGGAAAGGAAGCCATGGACGATTTCGCCCCCGCCAAACGCATCAGCTCGTTCCATCCGCCGCAGAGGACGCTTATGGGTCCTGGACCGACGGAAATCCATCCCAGGGTGCTGACGACCATGAGCCAGCCGGCGATCGGATACCTCGACCCCGTCTTCCTCGAGATGATGGAAGACCTCAAGGGACTGTTGCGTTACGTGTACCAGACGAAGCACCCGCTCACCTTCCCGATCTCGGGTCCCGGCTCGGTCGGCATGGAATACTGCTTCGTCAACCTCGTCACGCCCGGCGACAAGGTCATCGTGTGCAGAAACGGCGTGTTCGGCGGCCGCATGATCGAGAACGTCGAGCGCGCGGGTGGCAAGGCCGTCGTCGTCGAGGACGAGTGGGGCGCGCCGGTCGACCCGCAGAAACTCGAGGACTCGCTGAAGAACAACCGCGAGGCGCGCGTGGTGGCCTTCGTGCACGGCGAGACCTCGACCGGCGTGCAGTCGGATGCGAAGACGCTCGTGAAAGTCGCGCACGAGCACGACGCGCTCGCCATCGTCGACGCGGTAACCACGCTGGGCGGATCGCCCGTGCGCACTGACGAGTGGGAGATCGACGCGATCTACTCCGCGAGCCAGAAGTGCCTGTCCTGCACGCCGGGGCTGTCGCCGGTTTCCTTCTCCGAGCGCGTGGTCGACTACGTCAAAGCGCGCAAGGACAAGATCCACTCCTGGTTCATGGACATGAACCTCCTGCTCGGCTACTGGGGCGCCGGCATCCGCACCTATCACCATACCGCGCCGACCAATTCGCTTTTCGGCCTGCACGAGGCCCTGCTCCTGCTGCGCGAGGAAGGCATGGAGAACGCCTGGGCGCGGCACCAGCGCCATCACAACGCGCTCAAGGCCGGGCTCGAAGCGATGGGGCTCGAATTCCTGGTGAAGGAGCAGTACCAGCTGCCGCAGATGAACGCGGTGCGCTGTCCGGAAGGCGTGAACGAGGCCGAGGTGAGGAAGACGCTGCTCGACGAGTTCAGCATCGAGATCGGCGCGGGACTCGGCCCGCTCGCCGGCAAGATCTGGCGGATCGGCATCATGGGCTACTCCTGCCGGCCGGACAACGTGATGCTGTGCCTCTCGGCGCTCGGCTCGGTGCTCTCCGACATGGGGATGCCAGTGCACGTCGGCGACGCGGAGGCCGCGGCGCACGGAGCCTACGCATCGATGCACGCCAAGGCGGCGCAGCAGAAGCAGAAGAGCCGCGTCGCGGCGTAAGCAAGCGGGGAGTCTATGCAAAGCAATCGCGTATTGCCGGGAATGATTGCGGCGCTCGCGCTGACTCTTGCACCCTTGAGCGCACGGGCGCAAGGCGCCCCTCAGATCGAGCGCGGTCGCTACATGGTTCTGACCGGCCACTGCAACAACTGTCACACGGCGGGCTACGCGCCCAGGGAGGGCAACGTTCCCGAAAAGGACTGGCTCCTCGGCAGCGGGACGCTCGGGTGGCGCGGGCCCTGGGGAACCACGTACGCTTCCAATCTGCGGCTGACCGTGCCTGCGATGACCGAAGACGCGTGGGTCGCGTACATCAAGACGTTCAGGCCGCGTCCCCCCATGCCGTGGTGGAGCATGAAGGAGACGACGGAGCCGGACCTTCGCGCCATGTACCAGTACATCAAGAGCCTGGGCCCGGCGGGCCAGCAGGCTCAGGCCTACCTGGCGCCGGACCGCGAACCCAAGCAGCCGTACAACCAGGCCCCGCTGCCTCCGAAATAAGCCGCGGCCCGCTTGACATCGTGTTGAGCGCTCGCTCATAATTCGTGAGCGTCCGCTCAATTCGAACTCCAAAATTTCCCGCCCTACCCGCATGGCAAGACCTGCTGCAGCCCGCGTCGCCTCCCGTTCCCCGGCGCTCGACCAGAAGGAAAAGCTCATCGTCGCGACCGAGCGCTTGCTTTCCTCGCAAGGCCTTGGCTGTGTCACGACGCGAGACATCGCCCGCGCGGCAAAGGTCGCCGAAGGCGCGCTCTACCATCATTTCGGCGACAAGGCCGAGCTAATCCTGTCTGTGGTGCTGCATCAGCTCGGCGATTTCCCCGACGTGCTGCAGAGCCTCCCCCTGCAGATTGGGCAGAACACGGTGCAGACGAATCTCCAGCGGGTGCTCGAGAGCGCGTTCGCCTTTCATCACCGGATGGCGCCGCTCGTGTGCTCGCTTTTCGCTGACCAGGAGCTGCTTGCGCGCGTGCGCAACATGATGCATGAACGCTCGATGGGGCCGGCGCGCACGACCTCCGTGATCGCGGCCTACCTGCGCGCCGAGCAGCAGCTCGGGCGGGTGCTGCCCGCAGCCGTGCCCGAGACGGTCGCAGATCTCATGCTCGCCGTGAGCTTCAATACGGCCCTGCGCGACCATTTCTTCTACGGAGGTTCCGGGGGGCAAGCCAAAAC
>VBCJ01000436.1 GCA_005884335.1 Betaproteobacteria bacterium
TCGACGCGCGCCTCGAAGCTGTCGGAGGCGAGGAAGGCACCGGTCAGGGTCACCTCCTTGTACTTCGTGTCAGGTGTGCCGACATGGAAGCCATCCTTGTCGTTGAACGACTCGGCGCGCAGGACTCCGCGCAACTTCGGCATGAACATGTAGGACACGTACAACGCAGCGCCGTTGTACTTTGCTTTGGTCGTCGTACCGCCGGCACCAGGGATGTCCTGCGAAACGCTCAGTATTTCCGCGCCGATAGTCAGAGGATCGATGATGGTGTAGGACGCGACGACGTTAAAGCTGTTGCGCTTTCCGTCCGCTGCGCCGGGAGTCGCAAACGGCACCGTCTCCTTGCCGTAATAGTCCGACACCGTGATCGTCAGGGGCTTGATGGGGTTGAGCGTCACTCCAAGCTCAGCCGTCTTGGCCTTGTTGGAGTCGGTGAGCTGATCCCAGCCGTTGTTGACGCCCGCGATGAGGCTGACTGTGTCGCTCACTGCCCAGGTCGCGCGCACGCCCGTGTGGGTGAACGGTATGGCACCGAACAGGATCGAGTGGGAGGCGTTGACGTTGGTCGGAGTCCAGATCACCTCGCTCCCCTGCAGCGTGACGAACTTGCCTGCGATCACAGTCAACGGCCCGCTAGAGTATTGGAGGAAGGCCTGGGTGACGTCGAACATGGGGCCGCCGGCTGTTAGCCCAGAACCGCCGTTGGAGGCGAGTTCCGGAAAGGAGTGGATCACTTGGGCGTCTTTGCCCGCAGTGATATTTACCAGGCCTCCTAAGCCCTCTTTCGGCTGTTTCGCGACGGACAGGCCGAACTGACGCAGGGCGAATGAGTTGTTCTCCAAGTCGAACACTCGGGTCGAGAACGCTGCTTGATTCCTGTCCGAGTGCGTGTACATCGCGTCGATATACCCGCTCACGCTGATCCCCGACGCCTCGAGAACCTTGTCGAGGGTCGGAACCGGGGCGGGTTTGGCTTGGGCGAGCACCGTGGCCGGGGCTGCGAACAGCGCAGAAACGGCGGAAGCAAGAAAAAGTTTTTTCATTGTTGGACCTTTCGTTGGGTGAGTAGACCAACCGCCTTCAGCATGGCTCGTGCCAGATTTTTTATTTCTTTCTATCAATGGGTTGGTCCATTGGACGCCGTGCTGTGGAAACCTTCCGGCACCAAGATGATGCGTAATCACGCAAGCGCGATGTCCCAGATCCGCCTACTCGATGACCTGAGCGCGAGGATCAGTGAATTCCTCGCCGCGAGCCCTGCCAAGGATGTAGAGAAGAATCTGCAGGCGCTGCTTTCGGCTGCGTTCGCCAAGCTCGACTTGGCAACGCGCGCAGAGCTCGAGATCCAGGCCAAAGTGCTCGCGCGCGCGCGCGAAAAACTCTCCGAGCTGGAAGCGCGCGTCGCCGAACTCGAGTCGAGGTTGAGCCGCAAGTAGTCCGCGATGTCGCTCGCGGTGCTCCACAGCCGTGCGCTCTCGGGACTGGACGCGCCCGAAGTCACCGTCGAGGTGCATTTGGCGAACGGCCTGCCCTCTTTCACCATCGTCGGTCTGCCGGACACCGAAGTGAAGGAAAGCCGCGACCGGGTGCGCGCCGCGCTCGTTAACTCCCGCTTCGAATTTCCGGCGCGGCGCATCACGGTCAATCTTGCGCCTGCGGAGCTCCCCAAGGAGAGCGGCCGCTTCGACTTGCCCATTGCGCTCGGCATCCTCGCCGCCTCGCGCCAGCTCCAAGTCGACGGGTTCTCGAAATACGAATTCGCGGGGGAGCTCTCGCTGACGGGCGAGCTGCGCCCGGTGCGCGGAGCCCTCGCGATGACCTGGCGCGC
>VBCJ01000437.1 GCA_005884335.1 Betaproteobacteria bacterium
GGTTTTTGCCTTGAGCACTGGAAACGGCGCCCATTCCGCGCTCCGCACCACTCGGCTTCCAGCGTCGCGCTGGTCGGCGGGGGCAGCGACCCGCGCCCCGGCGAAATATCGCTCGCGCATAACGGCGTGCTGTTTCTGGACGAGCTGCCGGAATTCGACCGCAAGGTGCTCGAAGCCCTGCGCGAACCGCTCGAGTCCGGCCGGGTCGCGATTTCGCGCGCCGCGCGCCAGGCCGAGTATCCGGCGCGTTTCCAACTGATCGGTGCGATGAACCCTTGCCCTTGCGGCTATCTGGGACATTTCAGCGGCAGATGCCGCTGCACGCCCGACCAGGTGACGCGCTACCGTCACAAGCTTTCAGGGCCGCTCCTCGATCGCAT